>JALYTY010000016.1 GCA_030854045.1 Vulcanimicrobiota bacterium
ACTGGTTTACCAATAACACGAACGACCTGATCGTCACCCGGGTCGTGGGAAACGATTCTTCGGGAAATCCGATCTTTAGTCCGCGCAACGTAGACCACGCGCGCACGCAAGGATTGACTCTTGATGCGCACACGGCGCCGCTGCACGGAATATCGGCGGACGTTGCGCTCACCGATCTCTATCGTGCGCAGGATGCCGACACCGGCATGCGCTTACCGAACGATCCGGTATTCACGGTAAATCTGAATCTCACGTTCCGCAGTTCGGGCAGATCGAGGTTCGAAGACGGCGGCATTTCGCTGCGGGCCGTAGGAGAGCGTTCCGCCGTCGATCACACGCAGCCCCTCTTCGCTGCCGCGGCGGCATACGATGCGTTCGATGCCTACGCGCGCCTGCGCATCGCGCCGCGTACGCTGCTCGCTATACGAGGATACAACCTCGGCAACGAACGTTACGCCGAAGTCCCCGGCTATCCGATGCCCGGGCGTACGATTGCCGTAGAGATCACAACACGATAGCGATGGTCCCGCGTTTTGCAGCGCTCGCATTCCTAATGCTCGCCGTTATGGGCGCGAGCCTGCTCGTCGGCGGGACGCCGCTTGCAATCACCGACATCGGGCAAACGTTGCTTCATCCATATCGCGGTGGCGCGCTCGCTATCATCGTATGGCAGTTGCGCGTGCCGCGGATCTGTATTGCAGCAATTGTCGGAGCCGCGCTTGCGGTCACGGGCGCGATGATGCAGGGGCTGCTTCGCAACCCGCTCATCGACCCGTATCTTACCGGCGTGAGCGCGGGGGCCGCAGCGGCAATCGCGATCGCTACGCTGGCCGGCGCTTCGCCCGCGCTTCTACCGGGACTTGGATTTGCAGCCGGGGTCGCGACGGCAATACTGGTTGCGGCGCTCGCGCGGCGCGGCAGCGGTATCGACGCGAATCGCCTGATACTTGCCGGCATCTCGCTCTCGGCGCTCTTTTCTGCAATCGTCGCCTTTGCGATTGCGCGCGCGCAATCGGCGGATTATGCGCAAGCTATTCTCTCGTGGCTCGCGGGATCGATGGCGTCGAGAACCTGGCGCGATCTCGTCTTTACCGCTCCATATCTTGCTGCAGGAGCGGCGCTTGCCGTCGTCGCGATTCCATCGCTCAACGCGCTTCGCATAGGCGACGTTCGGGCTAGAAGCGTCGGCGTCGACGTCGATAAAGCGCAATGGATTATTCTTGCTTCGTCATCGCTGCTCGCTGCGGCGAGCGTCTCGCTTGCCGGAATCGTCGGATTTGTGGGACTCATCGTCCCCCACGTCGCGCGACGGCTTGTAGGTTCCGATGCCCGCGTGCTTTTGGCCGCTTGCGCCTTATTAGGCGCGGCGCTGACCGTGCTATCGGACGCAGTCGCCCGCACGATCGTCGCGCCGTCCGAACTGCCGATCGGCGTGCTGCTCGCATTCATCGGCGTGCCGGCATTTCTCTATCTCTACCTTCATCGCAAAGGCGCGATGTGATTGAGTTTCGCAACGCAACGATCGGTATCGCCGAAAAGACCCTCGTTCGCGACATTGAAGCGCAGATCGCACCGGGGAAGTTCGTTGCAGTCCTGGGAGCCAACGGCGCCGGTAAGACGACGCTGTTGCGAACGATCTGCGGCTTCGCACGTTTGCGCGCGGGCGAGATTCGTCTGGACGGCACGCCCGTTGCCGCACTAACCGGACGGGAACGAGCGCGCTTGCTGGCGTTCGTCACGACGGACGATGCCTTAACCGATGCGCTCACCGTTCGAGACGTCGTCTCCATCGGCCGTTTCGCACACCACCGGTGGTGGCAATGGCGGTCGAGTCCGGAGGATGAAACGGCGGTCGACCGCGCGCTCTGCGCCGTTCGCATGGACGCCTACGGTGCGCGGCTTTTTGCGACGCTTTCGAGCGGCGAGCGGCAGCGCGTTTGGATCGCCATGGGCGTCGCGCAGCGCACGCCCATTTTGCTGCTGGACGAACCTACCAGCCATTTAGACGTGCGAGTTGCGCATGAGATCCTTGCGTTGCTTCGCGAGCTAGCGCGCTCGGGAACGACGATTCTCTGCGTACTCCACGATCTTAACGACGCCGCCGCATACGCCGACGAATTGATGCTGCTGGGAGCCGAATCGATGCTCGCGTTCGGGGCGCCGCGAAACGTTCTGCGGCCCGACCTCGTCGAACGAGCGTACGGGATCGCAATGCACGCGATCCCGACCGAACACGGCATCAGAATCTTCCCGGTAGCGACGTAGTAAAGCTCCGATTATTGCCGGGCAACAAGACGCACCGACGATGAAGACGGAGTAGCAAAAGTACGGTCGTAATAAGGCGCTGAATCGTTTAAAAAAATCTCATCGCCGAAGCGGCGACGTTCGTTCTCTTTCGATGGCGCGCCGAATGTCGGCGCCGATGACCCATCCCGATTTTCCCTTGAGCGGGCCGGCTACGATCACGACACCTACCGCATCGTCGGGAATGCTTGCATATTTTGACTGCACGAAGTTGCCGACGCAATCGGCCACCGCGGCTCGCGTTCCGGGAGGCGCGAGAAGAGCATGCGGCAGCAGCGCTTGCGCTTGATCGAACGAGCCGCCTTGATACGAGCGCATGCGGAATCGCGAATCCCAAACGAAGACGTCGGGATCGTCGGCCGTGCCGTAGAGCACGACACGGTCTCCCAAATTGTGCTGACGGCAATCGGCGAGCGCCGCCGTTGCGCTCAAATACAATACGGCGAGCAATATCAGCGCGGATCGGCTACGCATCGGCACCGCCGCTTTTCCGCTCCCATACGCGAATAGCCAGAACGGCGATATCGTCACGCGTCCGGTTTCCGCCGAGCGCGCGAACTTGTGCCACGATTTCGTCGGCAAGCAATTGCGGTTGGCGAGAACTGCGGCCGATCAATTCCATCGCGCCGCTTTCGCGCAATTGCTCGCCGGAGCGGTTGCGAGCTTCCGTCAATCCGTCGGTTGCCAAGACGATCGTATCGCCATCCTCAAGATAAAGAGCTTTAGTATCGAACGGTTCCTCCATGACGCCGAGCACGGGGCCGGTTACGGCGAGTTGCTGCACGACCGACGAGCGGCGCACGAAGGCCGAATCGTGGCCGGCGCTGGCATAGCGCAAGATAAGCGTCTCCGTGTCGAGCACGCCGACGAACATCGACACGAACAGATACGGGTTCTCGACCGTCTGCGCAAAGGCGGTGTTGAATTCCGCGAGCATCGCACCGGGGTCGCGGCGGCGCAGCCCGATACCGCGGATCGTGAATTTAATGAACGCCGTCAAAACCGCCGCGTCGACGCCCTTGCCGCTGACGTCGGCGATCAGGACGAGCGCGAGATTGTCGGAGAGCCGGTACACGTCGAAGACGTCGCCGCCAACGGCCAAGTGGCTGCTTGCCGAAAGGTATGCGCTTCCGACGTCGGCATTCGGTAGCGGAACGTGTTCGCTGCGAAATGCGCGTTGTAGCGTTTCGGTGATCGTGCGTTCTTCTTCCAATTCCCGATTCGAGCGCGTTCGAAATGCGTTGAAGAGAATCGCCAGCAGCCCGAAGACCAGCAGCCAGAAAACGCGCCCGACGAGCGATCGGTTCAGTTCTTCTTCCGCCGCTTTTCCAAGCGCGTCGCTGGTGTCGGCCAGCGTTGAACGAATCGATTGCGTGGTCCGGTCCTCGTAGTCCGAGAACGCTTTGTTCTCTTTGTCGATGGCAGCGATGTCCGTGCCGGGTCTTGCGAGCTGAGGCTCGGCAATCTTGCGATGCCAGTTCGTCTGCAGCGAAGCGTAATCGTCGAGCGTGTTCGCGGCGGCGGAGAGCTGCTCCGCGTGTAGCGCGCCGCGTAGGCGGCGTTCCTTGGCAACGAAGTTCGCCGCGGCGGTGGCATACTGGTCCTTGTAAAATGGGTCGCGCGTGAGCGAGTATCCGCGGACGGAGTTCTCTTCGTCGATCTGCAATCGCGAGAGTTCCTCGATCCACACCTGCGCTTGATGGATCTTCGACTGACGATCGAAGGTTTGCGCAATGTTGGCACGCGTTTGAAAAGCGCCTTGTACGGCAATAGCCACGGCGATTGCAAGGAATGCCGTGATGCCGAGGGCTCCGGGGATCCGCGAAAACACCGAGCGTGTTTTCACCTTAACGACATATGTCGGAGCTCGAACCAGCTCCTAGGGGTAGCCATTTCCATCTCCGAACGTGGCTGAGCCATGCAATTGCAGATAAATCCGGGTCTATTCAAATCCTACGACGTCCGCGGCATTTATCCGTCAGAGATCAACGATGACATCGCGTACGGCATCGGACGCTGCTTCGTACCGCTTCTTCATGCAAAGCGTATCGTTGTGGGCCGCGATATGCGCCCCTCCGGCGAAAAACTTTACGAAGCCTTTGCACGCGGCGCTTCCGAAGCCGGAGCGGATGTAACCTACGTCGGCATGGTTTCTACGGACGCGCTGTACTTCGCGGTCGGAAAATACGGTTTCGACGGCGGGGTGATGATCACGGCCTCGCACAATCCCGCGCAATACAACGGGATGAAGTTTACGCGCGAGCGCGCAGAAGCGATCTCGCTTGAGACCGGGCTATCGGCGATTCGCGACCGGCTGATGAGCGCCGAACTGCCACCCAAGGGCGCCACCGTCGGAACGATCTCATCGCGCGATATCCTCGACGACTTCGCCGATCATTGCCTCTCGTTTGTCGATCGTTCCGTCATCAAGCCGTTTAAGATTGCGATCGACGCGGGCAACGGCATGGCCGGTGAAACGGTGCCGCACGTTTTCAAGCATCTACCGTGCGATGTGATTCCGTTGTTTTTCGAATTAGACGGAACGTTTCCAAATCATCCCGCAAGCCCGATCGAGCCGGAGAACATGGCCGATCTTCAAGCCGCGGTGAAAAAGCACGGCTGCGATCTCGGCGTCGCTTTCGACGGCGATGCCGACCGCATGTTCATCGTAGATGAAAAGGCGGATCTCGTCGACGGCAGCACCGTGACGGCGCTCGTAGCGCTCAATACGCTTAAAAAACATCCAGGTGCGCGCATTCTCTACAATCTCATCTGCAGCCGAAGCGTACCCGAACTCGTCGAGAAAGCCGGCGGTACGGCAATCCGCTCGCAAGTAGGCCATTCCATTATTAAAAAGGTTATGCGCGACAAAGACGTGGAGTTCGGCGGCGAGCATTCCGGACATTTCTATTTCAAGGAAAACTGGTATGCCGATTCCGGCATGATCGCGCTCATGGAATGCCTCGAACTCTTCAGCGAAGCCGGCAAACCGGTCAGCGAAGTAATCGCACCGATCGATACACGGTTCCGTTCCGGCGAAATCAACAGTACGGTTGCAAACATTCCCGCCAAACTCGCGGAGCTGCAAGCTCGATACAACGATGCGCAGATCGATCACCTCGATGGAATCACGATCGCATACCCCCACTGGTGGATGAACGTGCGCGCTTCAAATACGGAACCGCTCCTGCGGCTCAACGTTGAAGGCGACACCAAGGAGCTGATGGAGCAGCACCGGGACGAGGCTCTCGCGATCATCCGCGAATAGCTCGCCCGCCGATTCCATGAGTAAAGTAGACTCCGATGCAATGCGCCGCTACGAGGAAGCGCGCGACGAAATGGTCGCGCGCTTTCTCGCAATCGAACGGTACGGCGGCGACGACGAACGCGACGCGATTGCGCTCGCCCGCAGCCGCCTCCAAAGCAGCAGATTCGTTCTCGCCGTCGTCGGCGAATTCTCGAGCGGTAAGTCGTTTCTGCTCAACGCTCTTCTGGGCAAATACCGGTACGAAGCGGTTTCCGGCGGCACAAACGTCGTTGGGCTGCTGGCGACGGATATCAATCCGTCAACCGCGACGATAACGGAGCTCGAGTACGGGAAAATCGACACGGCAACGGCCATCTACGAAAACGGGCGAACGGAGCGCATTCCGCTCGACCGACTCAACCGTTTCATCTCCGTCGGTTCCGGCGATGCCGGAACGATGCACGATGCAACCAAAGACGAACGCGACGCTCCCTCCCGCGTCGTCGTAACCACCGATTCGCCGTTTTTGGAACGCGGCTTCGTCGTTGCGGATACGCCGGGACTCGCGTCGATCAATCCGGCGCATCGGCGCGCCACACTGCAGTTTTTGCCATCAGCCGACGCCGTGCTCTACCTCATCGACACGCAGCAGCCGTTTACCGAAGGCGATGCTTCATTTTTGGGGATCGTGCGGCAACACATCGATTCGATCTTTATCGTGCAAACAAAAATCGATCTCTGGCAACAACGGCAGTCCGACGGTCGCACTGCCTGGGAACACGCAAACGAGCGAATCTCCGCCTTGGCCGCGATACACGCACCGGGCACGTACGTCTACGCGCTCTCGGCGCGCGAGTATGCCGAAGGAAGGCTCGAGAACGACCCGGAGAGCGTCGCGCGAAGCCGCTTTCCGCAGTTTCTTTCCGCGCTCGACGCTTCGCTCATCCGGCGCACGGGACGTTCGCGATTGCGTCGAGCGCTGGAACGCGTACGCATGGCGGTGCTCCAATCGAGTGCGAGAATCGATGCCGATCTCGCCGCATTAGAGCTTGACGAGCCCGCGCTTGCGGCGCGTAGAGCCGCCGTCTTGCCCCTCCTGGAAGCGCTCGAGAAGCGGATGCAGCAAGAACGCGATGCCGTCCGTGCGGCCGAGGACGCGATGCGACGGCGGGTTGCGGAAAACGGCGACGATCTCCGCGAAGAACTGGAACGCGCCCTAGGCCAAGCGTTCGATACCTCCGATGTAGCGCGCTTGCGCGATCGGCAGCGCCTGCATATCATCGTCGACCGCGTCTTCGCGCGCGTCGTTGAAGAGTTCGCGGTAGAGGTAGCACGCGGTGTAACGCGCGAGATCGATTCATCGATGGAATCGGCACGCGCCGCCGTTTCTGTGAACTTCGCGCTCGGTGATGCGGCGGCGGCAGCATTCGACGCCGAGGCCGGCAGCAGTCTTTGGAGCGGCGATCTCTGCAACGCCGTTGCAGCCACCATCGTGCTCGAGGCAATCGGCGGCCCCGCAATCGGCCTCGTGGACGAAATCGCGATCCGATTTGCGAGCCGCCCTGCAGGGCGGTACATGAAGCGTGAGATGACCTCCGATCTTCGTTCGGAGATTTTTCCTCGTCTCTCAAACGACGTGCGCGCTTTCGCTGAAGGAATCGGCGCCCGGCTGGCCCGCATTTACGAAGAACTTTCCGAAGCGATTGCGGCCGCCGTCGTGCAGACGCGCGACGCGCAAGCCGGAAGCATCGATCGGGCACTGATTGCGCGGCGTTCGAATTCTCAGCGACAGGTTCGCGAAGAGTTCGACGAGCGACGGACGGCGCTCCACCGCGAACTCGACGCCGCGGCAGCAATCGTGGAACGCTTTCTGATGCGCGAAGCCGAGATCGCCCCCGCAGATCCCGGTTCGCAGGCCGTGCGGCTCGCGCACGCCGATGCGTCGTTCGATCTCAACGCGTACGACCAGGGCTTGCGCCCTTCGCGTTGGCGCGTAGCGGTTCTCGGCGCGTTACGCCGGGGGAAATCGGGGCTCATCAATGCCTTCGCCGGTAAGCGCCTGCTAACCGACGATATCGCGGGAAGCGTGCGTTTTCCCATCCACGTTCGGTACGGCGAGCGAGAGCAGGCGTTTCTGCTCCCGCACGACGGGCAATGGCGCGAGATTCCTTTCGAAACTGCATCTGCTGAAGCGGCAAACTCACCGGTACTAGTGCTCCTGCCGTGGTCCTTGCCGCGCGAACTCGTGCTGGTTCACGCGCCGGCCTTCGATTCCGGGGACGCGAGCGCCGAGGATATTAACGTCGTCGCCGCTTCGCATGCAAGCGAAGTGCTCTGCCTCTTCTCCAGGCAGCTTTCCGACCGCGAGCTTGCCCTCTACGAACGCATCGCCGAGTTTAATAAACCGATGCTCTTCGCCCATACGATCGCCGACAACGAATCCGCCGGCGAGCGCCGCCACGTGGTTGAACTGGCCGGGAAATACTTGCGCGAACGCAACATCGCGGCGCAGCGCATCTTCACCGTATCGGCGCACGAGTATGCCGACGCGAGAGCGTCCGGACGGGCTGCGGCCGGCTGGAACGAGATCGATGCGCTGAAATTGACGCTTGCGGGACACGCCGAGAGCCACATGCAACGGCTCGATCGCATGGCACGCGCGGCAACGGAGCGCAACTCCGCATTGCATGAAACGCGGCCGAACATGGTATTACCCGATAGCCGGCGCCGCAGCGTACTGGCTCGCATCTTCGGTAAGGGGCGCTAGGAGCCGGCACGTCGAACGGCTCCGCCCGGTTCTCGATTCGGCTCTGAGCCGAATCGAAGGAGGCTTCCACGTCTACCAGCTTCAGGCTAGGGCCAGCGTTTATCGCCGTCGGTGACGGAACTTCCACATTCGGGCGCTTGGAGATCCAATACGGACGCATTGCGGCCGTTCTCCCTGCCGACGGACCCTCCGACCTCAGTCTCCCTGCGGGCAGCAGCATCGCCCCGGGATTGATCGACGTTCACACCAACGGCGCGGGCGAGATGCTTTTTAACCGGGATCAAGGCAATGCGGTTGCCGTGGCGGCGACCGAATACGCGGCAATGGGCGCGACCGGTTTCGTCGCAAGCATTATGACGGCCCCCTTTGAGTCGATGCTGCACGCTGCATCGGAGATCGTCGATGCGGCGCACGACCTGGAAGAGGACGAACCGGCCGGCGCGCGCTGCCTCGGGATTCATTACGAAGGACCTTTTCTCAATACGAAGTTTCGGCGCGTTCATCGCAACGAATGGATCGTTCCGGCTTCGGCAGAGCGCGCAAGAGAGATGATCGATGCATGCAAAGGGGCGTGTCTCATTGTAACGATGGCTCCCGAAGTGGACGGCGCGACCGAGGCGATGCGCATCTTTCTTGAAAACGGTGTCGTTTGTTCCGCCGGCCACACCGGAGCGCGATATCGCGAAGGAATGCTCGCAATAGGACTCGGTTTTCGCGCGCTCACGCACGCATTCAACGGGATGCCGCCGCTGGATCATCGCGACCCATCGATTCTTGCAGCCTTCATTCA
This sequence comes from Vulcanimicrobiota bacterium, assembly GCA_030854045.1. Lineage (GTDB taxonomy): Bacteria > Vulcanimicrobiota > Vulcanimicrobiia > Vulcanimicrobiales > Vulcanimicrobiaceae > JALYTY01. The sequence continues at coordinate 9,109 of JALYTY010000016.1, forward strand.
GGATCGGCGCACGCTCGTGCAGCTAATCGGCGACGGTTATCACGTCTCGCCGGTGATGGTCGACATTCTCTATCGGACGCTCGGAGATCGCATCGTCCTGGCAACCGACAACATGCCGGCTGCGGATTCAGACTATCACATCGAAGGCGGCGTAATGCGTTCCGCCGACGGAACGATTGCGGGAAGCGCTCTGCGGATGGATCAAGCGGTGCGAAACTACATGTCGTACGCGGATATATCGTTTGCGCACGCAATTGTCGCCGCAACCCACGCTCCCGCGAAGCTGATCGGAGCGCAAAACGAGATGGGCCGCATCGCGACCGGCATGCGCGCCGACCTATCGTTTTGGGACGAACATCACAAGATCATCGCGACGATGGTCGGCGGCAGCTTCGTTTACGGAATGACCGCGCAGACGCAATCGCTCGCCGCTTCATAGAACGACTGCGGACTGATGCTTGCGAAGGGCGCGTATCGCAGGCGGAACTCACTCGCATGCTGGGGCGGTGACGGCGGTCCGGCTATCGGCGCAGTGACTCGCAACGCTTAGCGTCCTCCAGTTCGGGTATCTCCTTGAGAGCGATGTTGCAGCAAACTTCCGACCGGGCTGTAGAGCACAGCGTTCAATTTCTTGAGACGCTCTTCGGTGACCGATTCTTAGGCGGATTTTCGATTCGGTTTTGGGACGGGACGGAGCTGCATAGCCGGACGGCGGAGAGTTCGTTTACGCTATCGATCAACGAACCCGGGGCGCTTCGCGCAGCGTTTGCTCCGCCGATCGATCTCAACGCCGGCCGAGCGTTCGTCGAGGGCGCGCTCGATATCGACG
>JALYTY010000060.1 GCA_030854045.1 Vulcanimicrobiota bacterium
GTCGGAGACCGGCGTGTTGCATGCAATCTGCAGCTTCGGCATGCCTTCTATTTCGACGAGACAGACGCGGCACAGTCCCGCGGGCCCGAGCTTCGTGTGGTAACAGTAGACCGGAATCTCTTGCTTGATCCGTTTTGCCGCCTCCACCAGCAGCGTGCCTTTCGGCACGCTCAGCGCTACGCCGTCGATCGTGAGGTTTGCCATTTGCTCGCCGGCCATTTAGACGATCGCCGTTTCTACGAGAATGCGCGCCTCGAACTGCTCGGGGAAACGGTCCAGAACCGATTTCAAGAACGGCTCGATCGAGTCGCCGAGCGCGCAAAGATTTAAGCCGGTAATCGTGCTGCTCACTCGGCGAATCATCTCCAGATCGCTACGCAAACCGCGCCCTTGGACGAAACGCTGCAGCACCACTTCGAGCCAGTACCCGCCTTCCCGGCACGGCGTGCACTGACCGCACGATTCGTGCGCGTAGAAACGTATCAGATTAAATGCAGCTTTCACAAAATCGGTTGAATCGTCGAACACGGTGAACGCTCCGGACCCGAGCATCGATCCCGCCTTCGCCATCGCTTCGTAATCGTAGGGCCAATCGAGGTGCTCTTCGAAAATGCACGCCGACGAACCGCCTCCCGGCTGCACCGCCATAAACGCGCGCCCGGGACGCAGCCCACCGGCGATTTCGATAAGTTCGCGAATCGTCGTCCCAAGAGCAACTTCGTAGTTTCCCGGCTTCTGCACGTGCCCCGAAATCGAAACGATCTTATACCCTTTGCTGCGTTCGGTGCCGACCGCCGCAAACCACGCCGCACCTCTTTCCAAGATAGGCACGAGATATGCCAGCGTTTCGACGTTGTTCACGACCGTCGGCATACCATAGAGGCCTGCGACCGCCGGAAACGGCGGTTTCAATCGTGGTTCACCGCGCTTACCTTCGAGCGAATTGAGCAAGCCCGTTTCTTCGCCGCAAATATACGCGCCCGCGCCGCGATGCACGGTAACTTCGAGATCGTAACCCTTCTCGAAGAGGTTTTTTCCGACGAGCCCGGCAGCGCGGGCCTGCTCAAGCGCCCTCATAAATATTTCATAACCTTGCTTGAACTCACCGCGAATATAGATGAACGCATGGTGACAGTTAATCCCGTAGGCGCCGAGCAGAATGCCCTCCAGCACGAGATGCGGCGTCTGCTCGAGCAGCATGTGATCCTTGAACGTGCCGGGTTCGGCTTCATCGCAGTTGCACACGAGATAGCGCGGCTCGTTGTTTGCGGGAAGAAACTGCCATTTGCGTCCGGTCGGAAAACCGGCTCCGCCGCGGCCGCGCAAGCCCGACGTATCGGCGGCTTGGAGTACCATCGCGGGAGAAAGCTCGCGAACCGCACGTTCCCATTGCGCGTATCCGCCACGCGCGCGGTACGTGGCGATATCGCGCAGATCGGCTTCGCCGATTCCGGCAGTCAAAACCTTAGTGACCGGCAAGTTCGCCATCCTCGAGGGATTGAGCGACACCCGGCGCATCGACAACCGTGCGCTCGCGCGTGCGGCCGACGAACTCAGCTTCGCGCAGGACGAAGCGGTCCAGCATGATCGCACCGGTTACATCGCCGAGGCCGCCCGCATTGTTGGGGCGCGACGACGTGCGCGTTCCAGCGGACTTTCCGCCGGTGCTTACCTCGGAATCCTGTGACATCATCCACGTGCGGCCCGGTCTTTCGGTCTGCGCCATAGGTTTTACCGGATAGGCGCCCGTGCGAATGAGTTCGATGATTTCATCCGCACGCTTCGGCGTGAGGTCGTAGACGAATTCAAGATTTACCTGCATGCACGTGGGGCGGTCGCAGGCCGCAAGACATTCGACTTCTTCGTATGAGAACAATCCGTCGGGCGTCGTCTCGAGATTGCCGACGCCCAGCTTTTCGCGAAAATGCGCCATGATGTCGTCCGCACCGTTTATTTGGCACATCAGTCCCCGACATACTTGCAGCATGTATTTTCCGACCGGCTTTCGGAAGAACAACGTGTAGAACGAAACGGTCGACTCGACGACGGCCGGCGTAATATCCAGTAGCTGTGCGACGGCGCGCATGGCGTCGTGGGTGACGTAGCCCTGCTGTTCCTGAAACAGATGCACGATCGGCAGAAGTGCCGAACGCTTTTCTTCGTACTGCGCGATCAGCGCATCGATCTGCGGGCGCAACGAGGCAAAGAGAGCATCGAACTCCGGAGGCGCATCGCTGCCGTAGGTCCCCCGGCCGCTTCCGTCACCGTGCGCTTGGGATACGGAAGCTTCGCTCAGATTCTGCGACGCCAGGCGCCCTTCGTTTCCTACGCCCATCGGTGGATTCTGCGATTCGTGCATCAGCGGTCGACTTCGCCGAAAACGGGATCGAGCGATCCGATACAAACGACGAGATCGGCGATGAGGTTGCCCGGCGCCATACCTTTGAGCGCCTGCAGGTTGTAAAGACTCGGCGGCCGCGTGCGAATGCGGTACGGGCGGTTTTCTCCGTTGCTTACGATGTAGTAGCCGAGTTCGCCGCGCGGTCCCTCGACAGCTTGATAGACGTCGCCGGGCGGCACGCGGAATCCCTCGCTCACGATTTTGAAGTGATGGATCAGCGCTTCCATCGAAAGCGCGATCGTTTCTTTCGGAGGCGCGAATATTTTCGTATCGTCGATTGCAACGGGTCCCGGGGTTCGAAGTTTTTCGCGCACCTGCGCGACGATCCGCATCGCTTCGTCCATCTCATCGAGGCGAACCAGAAAACGCGCGTAGGCATCGCCCTCGATGCGAGTCGGTACGTCGAACTCATACTCTTCGTAGCCGCTGTACGGATACGCCTTGCGCACGTCGTATGCGATGCCGCTTGCGCGTAAGCTCGGCCCGGTAACATTCCACGCGACCGCGTCTTCGGGGGAGAGGTAGCCGACGTCGATCGTACGATCTTGAAAGATCGGATTGGCTTGGAGCAGCCCGCGCAAGTCGCGCATGCGTCCGGGAAATTTTGCGATCAGCGCGTCGAGCTTCGGAAGATATCCGTCGGGAAGGTCCCCGTTGACGCCGCCTACGCGCATATAATTGGGGTGCATGCGCGCGCCTCCCGTTGCTTCCTGGAGGTCGAGAATATTCTCCCGCAGATCGAAGCAGTAGAAAAACACGGAGATCGCCCCAAGGTCGATTCCATGCGTTCCCAGCTGTACGCAATGAGATGCGATCCGCGTAAGTTCCGATTGAAGGACGCGGATATGTTGGGCGCGCGGTGGAATTTTTTCGGAGATTCCGAGCAACTGCTCGACGCCGAGAACGTAACACAACGCGTTGGAAGACGGCGCGAGATAGTCCATGCGCTCGACCAGCGTCTGCGTCTGCGACCAAAAGAGATTCTCGCACGATTTTTCGATGCCGGTGTGAAGGTATCCGATCTCCGGCTCCGCCCGGATGACGGACTCGCCTTCGATCTCGAGCATGATCTGCAAAACGCCGTGCGTCGAGGGATGCTGCGGTCCCATCGATAGGACCATGGCGTTGCCTTCTTGGGAGACGATCTCGGGGGTAAGCGGAGTCGCGCTCATACTCACGATTCGCGACTCCGCTTGATCTGTTCTTGAAGCGCTTCGAGCGTACGGCCCGAAGGAGGCGTGCCGGCTTGCAGATTGCTTTTCAACGCAAACGGCGGCCGCGGCGAATGTTCGAGTGCCGGGCCGCGAAGCGGATAATCTTTACGCAGCGGATGTCCTTGCCAGTCTTGCGGCATCTGTATGCGGCGCAGGTCGGGATGGCCCTCGAACGTGATGCCGAAAAGGTCCCAAATTTCACGCTCGGCCCAGTCGGCCGATTTCCATAAATCCACCGCCGTGGGAAGCGAAGGGGCGTCCGCCGGAACGCCGCAAAGCAACCGTATTCGCGCGGGCCTTCCTACCTGCTCGACGCCTGCGGACGCGAGCGGCATCTTGAGCAAGTGATAGACGACATCGTATCGCGGGTCGCGCTCGAGATAATCGACCGCGCCGAGGTCGAGCAGCATCGAGAAGCCTTCGCTCTTGAGTGCGCGCAAGCGCGCTCGCAACGCCGCCGGTTCGACGCGCTCGATCGCTGCATCGTTGATGTTTGGGCGCACGCTTGGAGGGTCGATCGCGACACCCGAGATCGGTGGAGTTTGCGTACTTGGCATAACGGCCTCTATGTAACGATGTGAACGGTATGGTTACGAACGAGCGAGAATTCCGCCGCGCCCACCCTCGCGGATCTGCTGTTGAATTAAGTTGACCGCGTAGAGCAAACCGTCGGGCGTCGGTGGACACCCGGGAACGTAGACATCGACTGGAATAACGGTATCCACTCCCTGCACGATCGCGTAGTTGTCAAAGACGCCTCCCGAACTCGCGCAAGCGCCCATCGAAATAACCCACTTCGGATCGGCCATCTGATCGTACAGTCGTTTGACGACTGGCGCCATCTTTTGCGCTACTCGTCCGGATACGATCATTAGGTCGGCTTGGCGGGGCGAACTGCGAAACACTTCGGAACCCAGGCGCGCGATATCGTATTCAGATGAGGTTACCGTCATCATCTCGATAGCGCAGCAGGCCAGGCCCATCGTAAGCGGCCACACCGACGAACTCTGCGCCCAGCGCGCGACGTCGTCCAAGCGCGCGAGCAAAAATTGACCCGGACCTATCTCCATTGGAAGCCGCCCTTCTTCCAAACGTAGGCGTATCCGATCGCGAGAACGATTACGAAAACGACCATCTCGATCAAACCGAAAAAGCGCAAGGCGTGCATCTGGACGGCCCACGGGTAGAACGACGCGGCCTCGACATCGAATATGACAAAGAGCATCGCGACGAGATAGAAACGGATTGGGAAACGCCCCGAAACCGTCGACGTCGGCTCGACGCCGCACTCGTACGCTTCATCTTTTTGAGGATTGGGCTTGCTGCGGCCAAGCAGACCGGGCAAGAACGTAAACAGCAACGCTGCCGCAAGTGCGACGCAGAGATAGATCGCTACCGGTCCGTACGGATTCATGGCCTTCGTTTTTTACTCACAAAGCATAGCGTTTACCTTGGCAGCGCCCCTCAATATTATTCTGCTCGCAGAAGAGCATGGCGAACGCACGCTCGGCGACGCAAGCAAAAAGCGGCCCGTGCTACGATTGTCGCAATCGGCGGAACCGGAACGGTAGGCCAACGCGTTGCTTGATGGTAAAGTAGAATTATGCGCAATCTCGTTCTGGGTTTAGTATTTCTTCTCGCGGTGGGCGATAGCTGTTCGAACGGTGTCGTCGGCGTACAAGACTACGGCAGCGTTACCGGACGCGTCCTCGACGCTACGACAAACAGACCGGTACCTAACGCGATCGTTTCGGTCGGCTCCATCTTTACGGCGACGGCCGACGGATATGGAGCCTTTACGATGCCGCGCATCCCGGTAGGGTCGCAGTCGGTGACCGCTCGCGCTCCGGGATTCACAACCTCAAGCGCCGACGTTCGGATACGAAAAGACCGCACCGCCTCGGTCGGATATCTGCGCGTCGTGCCGCTGGCAAAACCGGAGGGCGTGGCAACGCTGCCCCCGCCCGCTCCCGAACCGACTGCAATGCCTTCTGCGGTTGAAACGTGGACGCCGCCGTCGCCTTCGAGCGATCTCTCACCGTCGGCCGCACCGTCGACGTCGCCATCACAGACGGCAAGCACGCCGACGCCGTAACGCACGCAGCGAAGAACCGTTATTCGGCGAGCGTTACGGGCATCGAAACGAGACCGGCGGGTTCGAGGCGGTCGTGGGAGTTTTTCAGCACCCTGCTAAGTACCCGTGGGTGCACAGTGCAGGCAACGTCGCGATTTTTATCGCCGGCATAATTCTCATCGTTACGACGTTAAACGACGTTTTTCAATCGGTTATCGTGCCTCGCTCGGCAGGCAGACGTTTTCGGCTCAGCTACTTGCAATGGCATTACCTTTGGAAACTATGGCCGAGTCTTGCATGGCGCCTCCATCCGCGCGATTCCGGCGGCCGTGAAGATTTTCTGGCGACCTATGCGCCGCTTTCGCTCGTACTGATGCTGGCGCTGTGGGCGGCCACGATGGTGGCCGGTTATGGTTGCCTTTTTTGGGTGTTGCGCGGCGACATTCATCCGGTTCCGTCGAGCTATTGGCAAGCGATGTATTTTGCCGGCACATCGTTCCTGACCATCGGATTCGGCGACTTCGCCGGCACGTCGGGAATAACGCGATTCCTTTCCTTGGCAGCCGGCGCATCGGGTTTTGGCGTGGTGTCGGTTACGACGGCGTATCTCTTCGCCATCTTCGGCTCGTTTCAAAGCCGGGAAGCCTTCGTCGTAAGTCTCGGAGCCCGTGCCGGTGCTCCCCCAAGCGGCATCGGTTTGCTCGCGATTTCGAAGCAGTCCCAGATTGAATCGGATCTTCCCTCGGTGATGCGGGATGCGCAAGCGTGGATCGCGATGCTGATGGAAAGCCATCTCGCGTATCCAACGCTCGCATACTTTCGCTCCAGCCACGATTACGAGTCTTGGGTCGGAACGCTCGGCACGCTGCTCGATGCTGCGATCCTCATGATGACGGCCTTTGAAAGCGGCATCGGACAAGCACGCATCACCTACAATATCGGCCGGCACGCCGCAAGCGATCTCTCAAGATTCTTCAACATCAGCGACGGCGACGGCGATGCCGGAATTACGCGCGAGGAGTTCGGCGCCGCGTGCGAGCGTTTGCGCGATGCCGGATACGGGGTGCGCAGTACCGATGCTGCGTGGGAAGAGTTCGCAAAACTGCGCTCCAGCTATTCCTCCCAATTAAACTCACTCGCGCGGCACTTTCAAACTCCGCTCGTGCAGTGGGTCAGCGATCGTTCGTTTATCGCAACGCCGCATCTGCGCGCTTCGAAACGGTGAACGGAATCGACGTCGCTTCCGGTCTCGCCGCGAACATGTGCAACGTCACCTCTACAGCGGCGACGTCGCGATGCGCTCGTCGATTGCCTCGCGCAGACGATCGATTCCGATCCCGGTTCGCGCGCTGACCGCGATCGTTCCGTTAAGCGCCGGAGATTCGGAAACGGCGTCGATTTTATTAAACGCGAGCAAACGCGGCGTCGCTTCCAGTCCCAGCTCCTCTAGAATAGCATCGACCGCAGCGCGCTGTCGGGGCCAATCGGAGTTCGATGCATCGAGTACGTGCACCAGCAATTGCGCTTCGCGCAGTTCTTCGAGCGTGGCGCGAAATGCATTGACGAGGTCCTTCGGAAGATCGGTGATAAATCCGACCGTATCGGCAAGGCGAACGTAGCGTCCCGGCGAGAGATATACTTGCCGCACCGTCGGGTCGAGCGTCGCAAAGGGGCGATCCGCAACGAGAGCGTCCGCCCGGGCAAGCACGTTGAGCAGCGACGACTTACCGACGTTGGTATAACCGACGAGCGCTACGAGCGGTTCGCGATGTGGCGCCGACCTTCGCGTACCGCGCTGCCTGCGTACGCTTTCCAACTGCTCGCGAAGCGCGCTAATGCGCGTCTGTATGCGCCTGCGGTCTACCTCAAGCTTCGTTTCGCCGGGTCCTCGCGTTCCTATTCCGCCGCCGAGCCGAGAAAGATCGGTTCCAACGCCGATCAGGTTGGATTGGCGATAACGCAACTGGGCGAGTTCGACTTGAAGCTTGCCTTCGCGGCTTCGCGCGTGCCTTGCAAAAACGTCCAGTATGAGCATCGTCCGATCCACGATCGGAACGGGAATTTCACGTTCGAGATTCTTGCGCTGACGCGGCCGCAGATCGTTGAGCACGAGTACGAGACCGGCATCGAGGTCGCGCACTCGGCCGGCGATCTCAGCAGCTTTCCCGCTTCCCACGAGCGTCGACGGGTCGACGTGTTCGCGGCGCTGCACGATGCGCTCGACAACATGGGCTCCCGCGGCCACTGCGAGCGCTTCGAACTCCAGCAGTTCCGGAAGAAGCGGACGGCGGGCGTCGTTCGTAT
>JALYTY010000062.1 GCA_030854045.1 Vulcanimicrobiota bacterium
GAGCATGCACTTAGCAACATAACGAGACCGACGGCGATTACACCGCCGGCCTTCACGATGCTACCGCGCGAGGGAGAGATCAGCTTAAACATTGGTGAGTCTTCTTTCATAATTCGTTATTCGCGTACGTACCGGCAATTGGGGCTGTTCGATGCGAGCCGCGTGTATTGAGCTTCGTTTATTCGCGGCTACGGTCCCCGTGAGACCACGCGCTACGCGAGCATTTTGAATACTATGCACCATCAATGCTGCAGGTCGTGCAAGAAGTGTTGCGCGGCGGAATGACCGTCGCCAGATCGCGGCTAAACATGAGATACATTCCAACATCTTTCGACTGAGAACGCGCGGTTAAGGAAATCTTGGTTTTGAGCACAACCGCCGCTGAACGCCGCGCGACCCTCAATCTTACGCAAATAGGTAGTGCGCACGGCTACGGGGCGCCAAATGGCGCCATGATACCCGCGCTCGAATCCGCGGAAGCACCGCATTGCCGCTCTAAGTTCTATCGCTCTCGCGGCAAAGAGCTACGTTGCAAGCTGCGTCTGTTTAGCATTTTACTTTCCGACGAACGTGACGACGGCAGGGATCGCCAGCAGCGACATTCCGTCGAGAAAGCAGTGGAGCGCGATGCACGGCAGCAAATTTCGGCGCCAAACGTAGATTGCCGATAGAACCGCTCCAGTAGCTGCGACGCCGATCAAACCCACCGAAAGGCCGTAGCGGGGAATATGGGCTGCTGTAAAAAGCGCCGTTCCAATCAGCGCGCCGACCCATATGTTTCCCGTCAGCGCCCGCAAGCGCTCGAGCGCGTATCCCCGAAAGAACGCTTCTTCGCAGATGCCGGCTGTAACAACGAGAGCGATTCGCAAAGCAACTGGAACATCAAGCGCTTGCGCGAGCATGTTGCCTTTTCGAGGCATTGTGATATGCGCGTGAGCCAGGACGGCGGTTACGATCGCCGCGAGCACCACGAGGCCTCCCACGATCGCGAGGTCGATGTGTTTCGGTCGTACGAAGCCGGTTGAATCCAACGGATTCAACCGTTCCCAGAACAAAACGATTCCGAAGAGTACGATGAGCGCGGTCCACTCAAGGACGATGATCCCGAAGTCTTGTTTTACGTTTCCAAGATCCTGCTGCCGATGCTGCACGATCGGGAAGATTGCAGGCCAGCCCAGAGCAAAGATGAGGCCCACGATCGTCGCGAGGCGCCGGTTCCGTTGCAAGCTTTGCATGCGCACAATCATTCGCGCTTGCGGCATCATCTCTTTCGCCGCCCCGCGTAATGTAAAGCCTCTGCGGTCCGAAGCTATTTACATTACGCTACTGAGAGCTTATTGCGAGCGTGCGTACATTCCGGTAATGGATGCCTTCGCGAGCGTGTGCTCCTTCATCATAAACTCTAATTTTGCGCCGGTCGTAGAAGCATCGAGGGGAAGCTTCGCGCAATCCAAGGCATAGAGCGTGAGCACGTAACGATGTGCTGGACCTGGCGGCGGACAGGGCCCTGCATACGCGTTCGCACCCATATCGGTGTGTCCCAGGGTTTCGCCGTGCAGCATCGCTTGCAGTTTTCCGCCGCCGGCGCCCGCCGCAAGTTCCGTAGTATCGCCGGGAATATTGAACATCACCCAATGGTAAAAGCCGCCCGATGTCGGAGCGTCCGGATCGTGCATCACGATTCCGTAGCCCTTCGTTTCCGCCGGAGCGCCGCTCCAGGATAGCTGCGGCGACGTATCGTCCCCCTCGCAACCCATACCCTTGAAAACCATGCTTTGCGGAATCGCTCCGCCGTCCTTAAATGTCGCGCTTTGTACGTTCATTATTGTTTTTCCACCACGCCGCTCGTTTCGTCGTTGTCGACTGCGCTGCCGTTCATCGCAGAATCTGCAGTTTGAACTCCCGTACTATCGTCTTTTGAATTTCCCCTCGAATAACCGAGCATGCCCGTCTTACCGCTGGAATTGCTGTTCATGCTGTCCTCTTTCTACTTAAGCCTTTGCAGAAGTACCCCGCGTCTATTTGCACCAAACTGCCGAGCGGCTTGTGTACTGCTTTAAAATAACGCATGCCCGTCCAAATAGCGCGCGAATGCGGCTAACGCGTCCTCCATGCCACGTCGCCCAAAGCCGATTCGGAATCGGTCCCGCGAAACGGCTGCGAGTGCAGATTGGCAGATTGATCCGGGAAGCAGAAGAACGCCTTCACTCTCCATCAGTCCGCGACAGAACCCTTCAACGTTGCCTTTTCCTAAGTAACGAGGGAACGCGACGCATCCGCCATCGGGTTCGTACCATTGAAAAAAATCGGCATAGCGATCGAAAAAGGCGGTTAGCAGATCGATGTTTGCGGCAATGAGCGCGCTATTTCGAGCGAGCAGCGGTTCTCGCGCTTTTAGCGCTATCGTCGCGAGCACTTCGCTCGGGGCGGAATTGCAGATCGAAAGATAATGTTTCATTTCAGCCATTCGTTCCAAAGCGGCGGCGTCGCGCGAAGCGATCCATGCGACGCGCAGCCCGGGAAGGCCGTATGCTTTCGACACGGCGTTAAGCGAAAAGGCGCGTTCGTAGAGATCCGCCGCTTGCGGCAGCCGTTTAGACGGGGTGCGTTCGACGCCGCGGTAGACTTCATCGCTCAAGAGATAAATGTTTCGCTCGGCGCAAAGCGCGACCAGTTCTGCGAAATCCGAGTGTGGTGCGATGCTGCCCGTTGGATTATTTGGAAAGTTTACCGCTACCAATCGGGTATTTGGGCGAACGGCGTGCAGTACATCGTCGGCATTGAGACTCCAGCCGTCGCCTTCGTGCAGAGCAACGCCGGTTACCGCGCATATCGACTGCGGAATGCTTTCCATCGACTGGTAGTTCGGAACTAAGACGATCGCGTGGTCCTGCGGCGCGAGCAACGCGTGCATCGCGCAATACATCCCTTCTTCCGCGCCGGCGAAGCACAGGATATTTTCCGGACCGATCGTTGAATACGTGGAGCCGACGGCGTCCCGAAGTTCCATGGTTCCACGCGTATCGATGTAACCAAAACGCAGAGTTTCCCAGCGATTCCGGTCGTCTTCGCCGGCGAACGCGAGCAACTCGGAGATCGAAAGAGTCTCCGCGTCCGAGGCGGTGAGATGGTGACGCGCCTTAAATTCCCACGTGGCGAAAAACGCCTCTAAACGAAATTGCGGAAGCATAGGCACGTTCTCACAGAAGACGTCCCACCTTCCTTCCAGGGGAGAGCGTCCGATGCGGGATGCGGCGGCCTATTGGCCAAAGATTCGGAGGGAACCCTTTTAAAACTTGAGAGGAAAAACTTCATATGCGGCTTCGCATCGCTTCAGGCTCTATTCTCGCGTTGATCGCTGCAACGGCGATTGCAGCGCAGGCCGCTCTGACGAGCGGTTCGCTGCTCAACGGAACGATCACCGATAATTATTCGAGCAATCACGCTAGCGTCGGGCAGTCCGTTACGCTTTCCAACGTTACATCCAACGACGGCAGCGGCTCCGTGACCGGCGGAACCCTCTACGGCCATGTCTCCGCGGTTCAGGCCGCCAGCCAAGGGCACCCCGGGAAAATTTCGTTTGTATTCACTAGACTGGTCACGGGAGCCGGCTCGACCTACTACGTCGATACGACGGTTACCCAGATGAAGTCCACGACAAAGAACAACACGCTCAAGGAAGTCGGTGGCGGCCTAGCGGGTATGCTCGTCGGCAACATGATCGGCAAGTCGGTCTTCCACACCGGCGCCGGAGGACTTCTCGGCGCGGCGGGCGGCTTTCTGCTCGCGAAAAACAACAAGGAAAACGTCAACGTTCCCAAGGGCAGCATCATACAAGTGCGTTTAAACTCCGTCACCCGCCGACAAACGCACTAGCTGCTGGTGGGGTGCTAAAGGCATCATCGTAGATCCCGACATCATCGAACGCGCCGCCGCGCTCTTGCGAGGCGGCGCGGTCGTCGCGTTCCCGACCGAAACGGTGTACGGACTCGGCGCATCTGCGTTCAACGCACGTGCCGTTGCCAAGGTATTCGATGTGAAACGGCGGCCGTCGTTCGATCCGCTCATCGTGCACGTTAGCGACGATTCGATGCTGCGGGAAATCGTGGCATCGGTTCCACATACCGCGCGTCGGTTAATCGACGCATTTTGGCCGGGGCCATTAACGCTCATCTTTCAAAAATCGGGTCGGATTGCGGAGATCGTAACCGCCGGGCTGCCGTCGGTCGCGGTTCGGATGCCCGCTCATCCGGTCGCTAGAACGCTCATCGAGCGTAGCGGCGTGCCAATCGCTGCTCCAAGCGCGAATCCATTTGGTTTTCTGAGTCCGACGCGTGCCGAACACGTCGCCGAAATGTTTGGCGCAAGCATCGACATGATCGTCGATGGCGGACCGACGCAGCATGGCATCGAGTCGACGATCGTCCTTCTCGAACCGGTACCGACGCTGTTGCGACCGGGAGCGATACCCGTAGAGGATATTGAAGCGCTGGTCGGCCCGCTTTCGCGCGAGCGGACCGATGCGGCAAGACCGCTTGCTCCGGGCCGCTTACCGCAGCACTACGCTCCGCGGACGCCCATACACCTTGTTGATTGCGACGTTGTTCTGCGCGAACGCCAAGGCGCCGCATTACTTGCATTCCGCGATGAAGTTGCCGGATACCAGGCGGTGCGCGTGCTCTCACGCGACGGCGATCTCCGGGAAGCCGGCAGTAAACTCTTTCAATATCTCCACGAACTCGACGCGTTGCAACTGATGCGAATCGACGCACAAACCGTACCGGAGATCGGCATCGGAACGGCTATTATGGACCGGCTGCGGCGTGCGGCGCATCGCTGAGGACAGGCGCGCAGCAATCGTCGCGCTCGCGCTGCT
>JALYTY010000003.1 GCA_030854045.1 Vulcanimicrobiota bacterium
CTCCGCGAGTTGATTCGCGGCTACGATCATCTCTTGATTGTATGCCTTGATGCGCGACTTGAAGTAGTTAAAGAAGATAACCGCGACGATCGCGACAACGAGCCCCGAGAACGTCGTAATCAACGCTTCGGAGACGCCGCCCGCGACGACGGCCGGCGTGGAATTGCCTTTAAGAGCGATGTCTTGGAACGCCTTGATGATACCGAGAACGGTACCGGCAAGGCCGACGAACGGCGCGATAACCGCGATCGTTCCGATGATGCCGAGATTACGTTCGAGCGCGTTGAGATGCTCCATGAGAGCGATCGAAAGCGCGTCGGTGATATCCGCGCGGTTCTTTTCGCCGCGCCGTAGACCAAACTCCAAAATACGCGGAAGCATACCTTTGTTCGCCTGGCAAATTTTTATAGCGCCGTTCAAATCGTCGGCTTCTATTTTCGCACCGATCTCGCGCAAGAGCCCCTTCGTATCGCCATGCTGCGATGCGAAGAACACCAAACGTTCGATGACGATTGCGACTACGATGATCGAAAGCGCGAGCAGGACCCACATGTCCAGTCCGCCCTGATGCATCACGCTCATGAATCCGTCAAACACGAGTATTGCGGCCCCTCCGGGTTAACGTCGTAGAGTGTAGAGAGTAGGGAATTTCACGGCTGCCCGTCCCGTGAGGGTGGCCCATTGGCCTACCCTCACGTAAAGTCCTGGTAACGCCGCCATACCCGCGCAGCGGTCGTTTTCCTATTGGCTTACCTGTTTTAACGTGGCTTCGATGTTTTGCGCGAGTTGCGTGTTTCCGGCGGCTTTTGCGAGGCCGTCGGCCTTGTTGAGATACGATACCGCCTGCTTCTTGTCGTCATCGCTGCGGCTCGAAGCGTAAAGCCCGGCGTACGCGACGCCTTCGGCAAAGTTTGCCTGAGGGTCGCTCGGCGCTGCAGCGAGCGCTTTATCCGCGTACGATTTACCTTTCTTGTAATCCGGCTTATCCATTCTGAATATTGCAAACGCCGCTAAGGTGTTGCCCGTGACCGCCACCTGCGAATCGTTCGAAGAAGCCGCTTGATCGAAGTCGCTGAGCGCGGCGTCGTAGTTCTTTTTATCCATAGCTTCCGAACCCGCTTGCAGAAGATGATTGCCTTCCATGCGGGCGCCCGACGAGGCCGCGTTGGGATCGAGGCGCTTCAATTCCGCCGATGTCGTCGTTGCGTCGGCCGAATCGTTCGTCGCGTAGTACGATTGGAGGAGCTGCGCGTCGATCGCCGCTTTGATCTTCGGATCCGAAACTCTGTCGTGCAACGCTTTGAGCGTCGCGACCGCATCGGGATACTGCTTGCTCGCGTTTTGCGCGACGCCCAAGGCAAAATGAGAATTGTTGCTGTTATCCAGCGATACGGCCTTCTGCGCATACTGGAGTGCCTGCGCAGGATTCGACGGCGCGGCTTTCACCGCCGCGGCAGCGTACGCCTGAGCCGCCACCGGAACGAACTGCTTGGAAACGTTTGAAACTTTGCTAAAAGTCGCAGCGGCGGCCGTTTCATCGTTTGCATAGTATTGCGCGAGTCCAAGCAGTTGATTGACCGATGAATCGTTGGGATTGTTCTCCAGCGCAGATTGCGCTTTTTCGATTGCGTCGGAATACTTCTTCGCCCGGATGAGGGAATCGATCTGCCCGGCAGCTCCGCTCGTGCTCTCACCGGTGTCGGCGGAGACGGACGAGCCGTTGAACTTCAGCGTAAAGTCGTAAAAAGCCGTAACCGCTTTCCCGCCTCGCGTGCCGGGTTTATACGAAGATTGCGCCGCGATATCCATCGCGGCCGCGTTGTCGGCGGAGTTGGATGATTTCAATATCTTGGTGACGTGGTGAGAGCCGTCGGCGTTGACTTGCACCTGAACGATGACCGTACCGTTGCCGGCAATCGCGTGTGTCGTCGTTCCCCTGTGCGAAAGCTTCGGCGGCATGTATTCGTTTGCGTACTGCGCGTACGCCGGCGACGATGCCATGGCGACGGCCAGCGCGGAAACTCCGGCGGCGATGCGGGTAAAGCGTTTCATTGAGTACCTCTCGTGAACGGCTGTATCGTTAATAGAACGGGAAGAGGCTCCGAATCGCCTCGTTCTTCCATCTTGAAACGAAAAGTAAACCGGTTTCGTGCTGTCGCGGTCTATGCAGCGAGCGTCGCTGCCGGCAAACGCCTTCCGACCGCGCTTGCGACGATGCCGAGACGCGCCATGAGTCCGGAGAACTCATCGGGGGTGAGCGACTGCTGACCGTCTGAAACGGCAGCAGCCGGATTGGGATGCACTTCCACCATAACGCCGTCGGCGCCCGCTGCGATGGCGGCGAGCGCCATCGGCTCGACTAAACGCGCGATCCCGGTACCGTGCGACGGATCGACGATTACGGGAAGATGCGTCATTCCCGCAAGCAGCGCGACGGCGGAGAGATCGAGCACGTTGCGCGTGGCGGGGTCGAACGAACGAACGCCGCGTTCACAGAGGACGACGTTGGAATTGCCGGCGACGAGCATGTACTCTGCAGCCATGAGCCACTCGTCCACTGTCGCCGCTATGCCGCGTTTGAGCAGGATCGGTTTTCCCGATTCTCCGGCCTCGCGCAAGAGCGCAAAATTCTGCATGTTGCGCGCGCCGATCTGCAACATGTCGGCATAACGCGCGACCGTGGCAACTTCGCGCGGGTCTAATACTTCGGTAACGACCGCAAGTCCGCAGCGGTCCGCGGCGCCGCGCAGCAGCTCGAGACCTTGCCGCCCCAGTCCCTGAAATGCATAGGGGGAAGTGCGCGGCTTAAACGCGCCGCCGCGCAGAACGTTTGCGCCCGAGTGCGCGACCGCGCGCGCTACGGCATCGATCTGCTCCGCCGATTCTACGGAACATGGGCCGGCGCAAATAGCAAGCGTATCTCCGCCGAACGACGCGCCGCCGTTCAAACGCACGATGGTGCGCTCGAGGCGAGCATCGCGTCGCGCGAGCTTTAAATCCCGCGAAGGAGGTGCGTAACGGTCCACGTAGGCGGATTCTACCACGCCGCCGGCCTTACATCGTGCGACGTTCTTCGCCGCCTTCCGTCCCGGCGCGTTCCAGTGCCGAAAGCTCTCTTGGGGTAAGCGAACGCGTACGGCCCACGCCGAGGTCGCCGAGCGAGATCGGACCGAACTGCAGACGCACTAAGGTAAGAACCGGGTGGCAGAGCGCCTCGAACATCTTGCGAACCTGGCGGTTTCGGCCTTCGTGAATCGTGATGTCGACAACGCAATAGCCGGCACGGACCGAAATCACACGAATTTTGGCACCCGATGCGCTCTGGCCGTCGACCGCGACCCCGTCGTGGAGACGCTTTACGTCTTCGGGGGAAAGGCGGCCGGAGATCGTAGCGCGGTAGGTCTTTTCGACGCCGAAACGAGGATGCATCAACCGATTGGCAAGTTCGCCGTCGTTCGTGAGCAGCAGCACGCCCGCGGTGTCGTAATCGAGCCGCCCGACCGGAACCATGCGCGGCAGTTTCTTGGGAATCAGCTCGACGATCGTGCGGCGTCCCTGGGGGTCGCGCATGGTGGTCATGACGCCGACCGGCTTGTGCATCACAAGATAAGCCGCGTTCTCTTCGATCGCAAGCGGCGTTCCGCTGACATCCACCTTGTCCGCAGCGCCGACGATCGTGCCGAGTTCGCGACACACGCGCCCGTTCACGCGAACCTTACCGTAGGCGATGAGTTGATCGGCTCGCCGCC
Source organism: Vulcanimicrobiota bacterium (assembly GCA_030854045.1). Lineage (GTDB taxonomy): Bacteria > Vulcanimicrobiota > Vulcanimicrobiia > Vulcanimicrobiales > Vulcanimicrobiaceae > JALYTY01. The sequence continues at coordinate 3,750 of JALYTY010000003.1, forward strand.
GCGATGCCAATCCGGCTCGCGCGATGTATTTATTTAGCCTGACGCCATCGCGGTCGGTCACCGCCGTTTTTGCCTTCGGACGAGCATAAAAATGATGCCGAGGAGCAGGACGAGATTGAGCGCTAAGAACATTTCGGAGACACGCGGGGTGGCATTGCGCTACCGCAAACGCTTCTTAATTGCGGCCGCCGTCTTCGTATCCGCGCGACATCGAGAGCGCTTCTTTGGTAACCGACTGCAAGAACTCTTCGTTGGTGCGCGTCTGTGCCATCTTGTCCAAGATGATCTCCGTGATGTCGCCGGAGTTGAGGACGGACGTCGCGCGCCTAAGCATCCAAATCTTCCGCATCTCATCCGTGCTCAAAAGCAGTTCTTCGTGGCGGGTTCCGGAGCGTTTGATATCGACTGCCGGAAAGACGCGCGATTCTGCCAGCTTGCGCGTGAGATTAAGTTCCATGTTGCCCGTGCCTTTGAACTCTTCAAAGATTACGTCGTCCATTTTGGATCCGGTCTCGATGAGCGCCGTCGCGATAATCGTGAGCGATCCGCCTTCTTCTATCTTGCGCGCGGCTCCGAAAAAACGCTTCGGTTTGTGCAGTGAGGCCGTATCGAGACCGCCCGAAAGCGTGCGTCCCGATGAAGTGACCACCTGATTGTAGGCGCGCGCCAAACGCGTGATCGAATCCAGAAGTATGACGACGTCCTTGCCGAGTTCGACGAGACGCTTTGCGCGCTCCATCGTCAGTTCCGCAACCGCCGTGTGGTTTTCGGGATGCTCGTCGAACGTTGAGGCAACGACCTCGCCGTCGACCGTGCGCTGCATGTCGGTGACTTCTTCGGGACGCTCGTCGACCAGAAGCGCGATGATGTGGGCGCTTGGATGATTGATCGAGATGGCGTTTGCGATGTTCTTCAAGAGCGTCGTCTTACCGGCTTTCGGCGGCGAAACGATCAGCGCGCGCTGCCCCATACCGATGGGACAGAACAGATCGATCACGCGCGTTGAAAGCTGCGTCGAACGGACTTCGAGTTTGAAGCGCTCGTTCGGATAGATCGGCGTGCCCTTCTCGAAGAGCGAACGCCGTTTGATCGCTTCGGGGTCCAAGTCGTTGATTTTATCGACGCGAATGAGACCGTAGTATTTTTCGCTCTCCTTCGGCTTGCGCACTTGACCTTCAACCATATCGCCCCGGCGAAGTTCGAAGCGGCGGATCTGGGTCTGGCTCACGTAGATATCGTCGTTTCCGATGATATAGCCCTGACGCCGCAAGAAGCCGTAGCCCTCGGGCAAGACGTCGAGCACTCCGCTCGCCATCTCTAGCCCGGAGCGCAGTTGCTGGCCCGCGATGATGGCGGCGACAATCTCGTCTTTTTTCATCGTCGTCGGATTTCCGAGCGCGATTTCGTAGCTCGTCGCAATCTCGACCAGTTCGGCCTTTTTCTTCTCGGAGAGGTCTGCAGCCGTTAGCAGGGGCGGACCGGTTTCGAGCTGAGGAAACTGCTCGTTTTGTTGCGGGAATTGTCCACCGAATTGATGGCGGCGTCTCGAACGCCTGCGGCGCCCACCGGGTTGAGGGCGACCGTTCTCGTTGGGGCGATGTTCCGATTGCAGAGGATTGTCTCTCTCGTAGAGCCGCCCATGTGGAACGCACGACCACATAGCGGGCGAGGCTGCCTCGCGCGGGTCGACTCACATGAACGTGGGATTAATCGTTGTCACTATACCACAGGAATGTCGCCAACCTCAATACGCCGGAGCAGCGATCGCAGTGGCGCCTTACCGGGCGGTGCGCGGGCTTCTAGTCCGGCGAAAGCGACTTCGGGCCGCTGAGGAGCGGGTTACCCCGTTCGTAAAACCGCAACTCCAGCGCGGCCGCACGCGAAATGCCGATCCTCCGGCTGACGCCGATCGCGCCGGCGGGACGATCTCCGGCGGCGATCCATAAACGCGGATCGCGCAAGAGATCGACACCGTCGAGCGAGCGGTCGATATCGAGCGCCGCACATACCCGGCCCGGTCCGCGGCACAGATCCGCAACGCGATCCGTGCCGCGGCGCTGTTGCATGCGCGGTATGCCTTCAAGGGGCTCGAGGGCGCGAACCAGGACTCCCGCGCCTTCGCCTTCGGTCTCGCTTGAGACATTGAAACAAAAATACATTCCATAGATTTGGTAGACATAGGCATGAAACGGATGCAGGAACATCGACGCAGTTCGGGGTCGCGGTCCGCCGTACGCATGCGAGGCCGGGTCGTTTAATGCGTAGGCTTCGCATTCGATAATTCGTCCGGCCGTAATTTCACCGTCCGTTTCGCGTACCAGAATATAGCCGATCAGCGCCTGCGCTAGGGAAGCCGTCGCAACCGGCAATTCGCCGAAGCCCACTCTACGCACGACTACGTCGAGCGGCCGTTAGGCAGCTATGTGGAGAGCAACCTCGGCTCGAGCCCGCTGCGCTAAGTCCTCGTCTTCTTCGCCTGCCGATACCGAAAAACTCGCAAAACGATTGAGCGCGCAATGCAGACGGACGTATGGCAGGACAAGCGCCGCCGGAACGGACCGATGCGTCGCGATATCCTCCAACAGAGCGCCATCGGAGAGCTTCAGGTGGATCGACTCGATGCCACGCTCGCGCAGTAATAAGGCGATGGCGGTTAACGCCCCGTATCCGTTCTCGCGCCCCTCGGTTCCGGTAAGACGCTTCACATGAAAAGCGGCTCGCACAAGCCGCTCGCCTGCTGCGGATCGAAGCCTTGCGTAGACGATTCCGCCGCCATCCGCTCCGGCATCGTAACCCAGCTGTACGTGAATTGTTCCGCGCGTTCGTCGTTGCATTTCCATCAGGCCTCTGTGCATCAATCGTACCGAACACACGTTCGTATGTCAAGCCGAATCGCGCATCTTTGAGCTTCTCTGCGGACGCGGGTCCAGCAAGCTCTGATAAAGCTCCAATATGCGGTCCGTCTGCCGCGATATCCCGAAACGCTCGGCAGCCAGCTTCGCCCCACGGATGCGTCCCGGTGCCGCTTCCGGCGGGACCGCGGCCATCGCATCGGCGAAGGCTTGGGCCATCGGCGCAACGATTGTTCCGGCGCCGCCCAGCACTTCACGATTCGGGTCGCTATCCGCTGCGATCACGTAGGCACCCGCTGCGAGGGCTTCCGCCTGAACCAAGCCTTGCGTTTCGCTCGTGCTGGGAAACGCGAACGCATCGGCGCTCGCATAGAGATCGGGGAGCTGCTCTCGTGCGACCGCTCCTAAAAAGACGACCCGCTCCGCTACACCAAGCGCTCGCGCCCGGTCTTGAAGTTCCTCGCGCAGCGGTCCATCGCCGGCGACGACCAGCTTGATATCGGTTTGCGCCGTGAGCGCCAGCGCGCGCAGGACGAGACCGACATTTTTTTCACGCGCGAGACGCGACACAATGAGAACAAGCCGTTCGCCGCTGCCGACGCCGACGCGGCGGCGAAGCGATTCGTCCCGCGTACCGCGGCCAAACGATTCCACGTCGATCCCGCTTGGAACCGTCTCAATTCGCGATTCTACACCGACGTCGCGCAAGTGCTTCGCCATTGCGGGCGTGGGTACGACGACCGCGTCGACCAGATTTCCGAACGTTCGCGTCAACTGCGAGGCCGCAAAGCGCGTTGCATTAGCTTCGAAGGGCACGTAGTGCGCGTACGCTTCCAGATGCGTGTGATACGTGTACACGACCGGCATTCCGTAACGGCGCGCGTAGCGAACGCCGAGCCAGCCGGTGACGAACGGCGAATGAACGTGGACTAACGTCAGGCGCTTGATGATGTTGTTGACGTTGCGCCGACTTACGAGCGGCAGCGTCAACCGGTACGGTGAACGCGGCAAGGGCAGCGACGGCATGCGGAATACCGTCGCTTCGTGTTCTCGCGCACCCGGCATGCTTGGAGCGAAGCAGTAAACTTCGTGCCCGCGCCCGCGCAGATCCACCGCAAGGGCATCGACGGACTCGACGACGCCGTTGACGACGGGACGAAAGATTTCGGTAAAAAAACCCACGCGGAGGTGCTCCACACCGCGACTTTTAGGCGTCTCGCACGCGCGGCCTGCGCATTGCCGTAATTTGCAGGATTGCCCTTTAGGCAATCAGACCTTTGGCATATTCGCCGTGTTGAGCGGCTGTGATACAGTACGCGGGTCAGTTCGGGCCGCTCATCTAGAGAGCAGCCGGCGGGCGTCCGCCACACGGCGAGACCCTAAATCCGCACGATCGACCTTCACGCAGCTTGGCTCTCCCCGGAGTGCCGGCAGCCACATCCAGAACATTTTCGGCGTTTCCAGTGGATCGCCCCAACTGTTGGTTCAGCCGCCCCGCCCTGTCGTTCGCTTTGCGTAACGGCTCTGCGGGAGGCTGGGGCAGAAAGGACATGCAGATTTTGCTAGGACGCGGGCCTCTCCGACTAAGCCACGTGCTTTCCGTAACGATGTTAACCGCCGGAGTCGTATGCGCCGGCTTCTTCACCCATCCATCTCCGGCGTTCGCGCAGAGCGCCGAAACCCAAACCATCAGTCATATCGTGACGTTTCAGTCTGCCGGTACGATCGCCGAACATGCAACGAATGCCGTGACGGTCGGTGATTTTCTTCGCGAGCGCGGCATCGTCGTCGGCGAGCGCGATTTTGTAGAACCCGCGCCGGACGTTCCGCTTTCGGATCGCCTGACCATCGTTTATCGCCCTGCGGTTCCGGTTTCTATCGTGAACGCAGGCGGCCGCATCAATGTTGTAAGCGCCGCTGAAAATATCGGTGCGCTCTTAAGCGAGCAGCACGTCATCCTCACAAAAGACGACGCCGTTACGCCGTCGCTTTCTCAAAACCTTATTGCGAATCAAACGATACACGTCGCACGAACCGTTTCGTGGAATCGCACGGAAAAACGGGCCATCCACGTAAAAATGGTTCGCCGTTTCGACATCTCGCTCGCACCCGGAACGAGCAGAGTTATTGCGAAAGGGACGACGGGCGAACGCGATATTATGGTTCGTTTCACGCAGCGAGATAATCGGTCGATCACGAGAACCATCGTATCGTCGCGCGTCGTGCGTAAAGCGCACCCGCGCATCGTTGCGCAAGGCGTTGCCTATACGGCCTTTGCGCGCATAGCTCGCCGCGGCATCGAACAAACCGCATACGTTGCAGCGAGCGCTCTCAACATGGTTGCTACGGCGTATACGGCCGGATGCTCCGGATGCAGCGGGATAACATCCAGCGGACGGTCTGCCGGGCGCGGAGTCGTAGCCGTAGACCCCGGCGTCATCTCGCTCGGCACGCGTCTCTACATTCCGGGCTACGGGCTTGCAATCGCGGGCGATACGGGCGGCACGATACGCGGACGGCGCATCGATCTCGGGTTTAACTCGTTGCGCGATGCGATGCTCTTCGGGCGTCGCGAGGTAGTCGTCTACCGCCTGAAGTAAGCCGCTCTGCGTGGATACCGGCGACTCGCAGGCGCATCCCCGTGCGCTGCTGCAAGCGCGGGGACTTCGTCCGAAAAAAAAATACGGGCAGAACTTCCTCATCGACGGTACGGCGGCGCGCCGCATTGCCAAACTGGCGGCGGGCGCGACGCCGGAGCACGCGCGAATCATCGAAATCGGCGCGGGTACGGGCGCGCTTACGGCAGCACTAGTCGAAGAAGGCGTTGCGCTTACCGCAATTGAGATCGATCCCGAACTGATCCACATTCTTGCGTCGCGAAACGACTGCGCTACGGTTTCGATTCTCTGTGCCGACGCGCTCGCATTCGACTACACATCGTATGCGTCGCACGGCCCGTGGCGCGTTACCGGCAATCTTCCCTACAACATCGCAACGCCGCTCATCATCGGCTTTTGCGAAATGGAGAACGCACCCGAAGCACTCACGGTTATGATTCAGAAGGACGTCGCGGACCGCCTTGCCGCCCAGCCCGCAACGCGCGCTTACGGAAGCCTCTCGATTGCCGTGCAATATGCCATGAGCGTCGAACGGGTATTTACGCTCGGACCGAAGGCCTTCTATCCGGCTCCGAACGTGCATTCCACCGTAGTTCAGCTCGTGCGCCGCCCCGCGCCGCCGGTGCAGCCGGCCGATCTTGCCCTATTCCGCAGCATCGTCCGTGCAGCGTTCGCATACCGTCGCAAGACGCTCGCGAACAGTCTGTTGCTGGCGCTGGGAATCGATCGAGAACGCCTCGCGCGCGCGCTGCGCGAATCGCAGTTAAGCAGCATGGCACGCGGGGAAGAACTCTCGATGGAAGACTTCGCCCGCATCTCCGACGCGCTCGCGGAAACGTGAGGCACTACCGCGGCGCCGACGAAACTTGAAGCACCACATATCGCAAACGACTTTGGGGACTTTCATCGAAGCGAGCCCACGTGATCGCAGACGACACGCGTAAATCCGTTATGCCCGCACAAGCGCCATGGCCTGCGGAGAGTTTTAGAGCATGGCCGACGCTTGTGGTTATTCTCGCGCTCATCGGCGGCAGCGTCGTCGTCGGGCTTCTCGGAATAGGCG
>JALYTY010000023.1 GCA_030854045.1 Vulcanimicrobiota bacterium
CTACTATACGGTGCTGGGAACTATCCTCGATCGCCAGGGTGACTCGGAAGCTGCCAACGAGGCTTGGGTCGATGCGCGGACGCTCTCCAGCGGAATACCGGCCGCGGGAATAAAAGCGGAACTCAATTACTACGTCGCACTTTCTGCGTGGTCCAGCAAAGATTTGGACGAAACGGAATCCATCGCCCAAGAATCGCTCGCCGAGCATCACTCGGAACCAAGTAATTCGGCAACGTTGCCGCTGGCTGTTTCCTCCGCATTCACCTATGAGTTACTGTCCTTGGTGGCCGGCATTCGCGAACGTTACGACACACAGGTCGGTTTTCTGCAACGTGGCCTTGCCGTGCTCGCTTCCTTACCGGAACGCCACATATGGGCCGAAGCTTCGCTGCTAAATAACGTTGCTTCCATCATCCCGGAAGTCCGGATGCCGCATATCGCGCAAATCGTTCGCGAATACGCATCTCAGTTGCCTTGGACCGACGAAATGCCCGGATGGGCGTACAACGTGTACCGTGCGCTCGGTTGGAGTGAAGCCCTCGATGGAAATGAAATTGCCGCTTTTCGGGATCTGCGCGACGCGGAAGCGCATGCACCGTCGATTCCGCGACGCATTGAAGCGATTCTGGATCGATCGTTTTTGTTCGCGTCCATCGGCGAGAAGATTTCGGCGCGCGAACGCTTCGACGAAGCCGAGCAGCTGTGCGCGAAGGTCGATTGGAACGCAACCGAAGGAGAAGATCGCTACGCGCTGCTTTGGGGGGCGGAACTCGCTGCGTCTTTCAACCCGAAACGAGCCGCTGCAATGATTCGCCGGTATAAAGCGATCCGCAAACCGATGAACCCGCTTCATGCGGCAAGCTCCAAGCTCCGTCGTTGGCAGGCGTACGAAAGCGACGCCTTCGGCATCGTGGCTTGCCAAAACGGCGAGCTTGAAGTCGGCGTCCGACATCTGCAAAACGCCCTGAGCGTTTGGGATTCGCTCGGTTTCGAATGGCGCGCCGCGAAAACCGCTCGCGCCATCGCTCGTCTGACCAAGATTGACGCCCACGCAGCCGACGCACGGCGACGCGCGTCGAGCTATTCGCAAAGCTGGCTTGGAAGGCCGGCATAACGATGTGGGAGATGTTCGCTCCAGCCGAACGGCCGGTATCGCGTACCGCCCTGATGGAGCCGGAACTGCGCAAAGCCGTCGCGAGACGGCGTTTTGAAATGCACTATCAGCCGATCATCAACGTGACGAACGGAACGATGGTCGCGCTGGAAGCCCTCGTTCGGTGGAAAGACCCGGTGCGCGGGCTGATCTTCCCGGACGACTTCATCGACGTTGCCGAGCAAACGGGACTCATCGTCCCAATCGGATTGCTCATTCTTGACGCCGCGTGCCGAGAAGCCCGGCATTGGCATAAACTCGGCTACGAAGTTCCCGTTTCGGTTAATGTTTCCGCTCGACAACTCGACGGTAAGTCCTTCGTCCAGAGCGTGTATCGCGCCCTGAACTTAAGCGGACTCCCGGCGACCTCGCTATGGCTGGAGATCACGGAAACGGGCATCATGAGCGACATCGATGCGATCGTTGAAATGACGGCCGCGCTTCGCGCACGGGGCGTAAAAATCATCATCGACGATTTTGGAACCGGTTACAGTTCGCTCGGTCGCCTCAAGACTTTTCCGGCCGACGTACTAAAGATCGACCGCTGCTTCGTAAAAGATCTCCCGGGCCGGGAAGTCGATCGCGCGGTCGTTTCCGCGATACTCGCCGTCGCAAAGAGCTGCAACATGATCGTTGTCGGCGAAGGCGTCGAGGACTCAGACCAACGCGATGCGCTCCAAGAACTTGGATGCGACCTGATGCAAGGCTTCCACTTCGCCCGTCCACTCGTCGCCGGCGCGATCGACTTCCTTCCGCGAAACGCTTCTCGATCGTCGCTGTAGCGCTCTACTGTCTTCCGATGCGCTGATTGGCGTTATCGAGTAAGTAGATTCTGTCCGCATGGCGGACGCCTAAAAGTTTCTGATCGTACACGATGCCGACGTATTGGCCCGCTTTTACGTGCGCCATTTGATACGTCGTTTTGCCGTCTCGCGAAAAGACTCGATCGAATTTCGGTAAGAGTTCGAAACTGAGCGTCTGTTTTGCTTTCGGATCGCGCACCTTGATGCTGTTGGTAGCAACGTGCACCGTTATCCCATAGAAGACGTGGGCAGCCATTGCCAGTTGGGGAAAGCCGAACGCCAAAACTGCTGCGGCCGTGACGGCGCTTGAATATATAAATTTCACCATGGCAAAGTAACTGTTCCCGTTCCTGAGTTGGTTCCAACGCAGAAGAGAAGGTGCGGCGGGCGAGGAAGAGCCGTGCGTATGTCCACGCTTTTCGACGCGCTTCCCAGTGAAGCGACGCTCTTTGCCGACGGAGGTTCGCGCGGGAATCCCGGACCGGCCGCCAGCGGAGCGGTCCTGCTCGATGCGCGCGGCGAATTCTTAGACGAAGTTGGACTCTATCTCGGCCGCGCGACGAACAACGTTGCCGAGTGGACCGCTTTGTGCATCGGTCTGGAACGGGCGCTCGAGCGCGGCATACGGCGGCTTGCGGTGCGGATGGATTCCGAACTCGTCGTGAAGCAGATGCGGGGGGAGTATCGGGTAAAGCACGTCGACTTGCAGCCGCTCCATCGTCGTGCCCGTAAGCTCTTCGACCGCTTCGAAGGCATCGAAATCGAGCATGTCCGGCGCAAGGATAACGCGCTTGCCGACCGCTTGGTGAACGTGGTGCTCGACCAGGAAGCCGCCGCGGCGTCTTCGTAAGGACGCCCCTCATGCGCCGCTCCGTCGCTCCCTTCATCGTGGCATTTTCCATCGTCATGATCGTGCTTGGATGGTTCGTTTATCACGGGCGTAACGAATTTTCTCACTTGGCTTCCATAGGCCACGTGAAGGCCTCGCCTAGCCGCATCTACGTTCGCATGACGATCGCCTACGACAACCCGCCGGTCTATGAAGAAGAATACCGCATGGAGGACATCGAGGGGATTTCGACGTTCGACTACCGGATACGCACGTATCAGGGCAAACAGGTTACGATCACGGCGCCTAAGCACGCCATGTACGACGTCAGCTTTTTTTTCGGCAAGATCGATCAACTCGGGGTCTGGAAGCTCGTTAATAAGCCGCCGCGCGGAAACACCTCCGTCCACTACACGATTTACGTAAAGCAAGTGGCCGATTTTCAGCAAGGCGACCGTACGATCGTCTTCACCGATCCGCATTATTGGGCGACGACCGCCGGCCGGCAATATGAAATTAACCTATCGAAGAACGATCCCCGCGATCTGCTTAAGATGCAGAGCGCCTCACTGGCCGACCCGCGCTACGCGCAGATCGTCGACGAATTTCACAAATTCGGCCCTCGGGGATTTCGAGAGCGCGTCGCCAAGGCACGCGCGTCGGCGTTCGGAGCAAAATAAGGGTGCAAACGACGGCACGCTTTGCGGCTCGTTCGTTTCTGTTCGCCGCGTTTGCCGCAACGTTGGTTTTCTGGGCATACGAAATTACCGAAAACCCCAGCAATCAAATTTTCGGCAATACGGTGGTGAGTGGGCCCTCCAATCAGCGCGTCGTTGCGCTCACGTACGACGACGGTCCGAACCCGCCGTACACCAACGCCATCCTTGACGTGCTCGCTAAAGAACGCGTCCACGCCACGTTTTTCGTCGTTGGCCGCGCCGTCAATGCATATCCGAAAATCGTCGCACGCGAGTCCCGCGAAGGCAACGCCATCGGCAATCACACCTACGCCCACGATCATCTAATCGTTCTCACGCCGTCGCAGCTTCGCGATAATCTCAGGCGTACCGATGCTGCAATCTATGCCGCAACCGGCGTACACACCCACATCATGCGGCCGCCGTTCGGTTCGCGTGATTGGCTCGTGCTCGACGAAGCGCGCCATTTAGGGTATACGCCCGTCATGTGGTCGGTACCGCTTGCCAACGATTGGGAGTATCCTGCTGCGGCCGTTATCGCTTCACGAATCCTCTCTCACGTGCGCGACGGATCGATCGTCGTTCTTCACGACGGCAATCGCGGCGTGTTATGCAAGAAGTCGCGCGTGAACTCGCACGTTTGCGATCGTACTTCCGATATCGAAGCGACGAAATTAATCATCGAGTCGCTCAAGCGCCAGGGCTATCGCTTCGTGACGATTCCGCAGCTCTTGGCGCTCAAACACGCTATGCATACACCTTTCCCTGGAGGCGAATGAAGCCGTCGGCGTGCCTATGGTCCGGATCGTGATGTGTCCAGTGCACGATCGGCGCGCGCCCGCGGTCGTGAACCATTTCGCCCCGCACGTCGATCCGGTCGCCTGCGTGGACGGGAACGTTTGGAGCGAGCGCGATGTTGTCGACAATTTCCAGCGGGCCGGCCTTAGTGGCGACACCGAACTGCTCGTGTTCGCAGCGCGTGTGCGTACCGAAAAAATACGACGGCTCCGTCGTGACGGTTCCCGTGAAATCGACGATCGCGGGCTGCGTCGATCGGTACGCTGCGCTGATATCCATCGCAGCTCGATCACGCGTGACGTCCGCGACGGCAAGACTCGATGCGCACGATAGCGACGGAGCGCCTTGCGTTGGTTCCCGTAGCCGCTCAAAACGCCGCCGCCGTATGGAATCTGTATCAGTACCCCGATTTGCGAACGTACCAAGACTTGCCGGATATGGACCTAGCGCACTTTACGCGCATCGTGGCAGCGCGGCCTAAGGCGCTACGGCCAGGCGCGTACGGTCGTTTTGAATGGCTGATCTATCTCGAAGGCGTCGCAAGTCCGGCCGGATTTGCATCGCTGCGAATCGGCGAACGTTCCGCAGCCTCGGCGGAGATTGGTTACAGCATCGTCTCGTCCTATCGCAATCGCGGTATCGCAAGCGAAGCGGTGAGGGCGCTTGTAAGCGAAGGCTTCCAATCCCTCAACTTGCGGCGCGTTCGTGCATATTGCGTTCCCGAAAATAACGCGTCTCGTGTGGTCCTATCGCGAATCGGTTTCCAAAGCGACGGCACGCTGCCGCACGGTGCGACCGTGCAAGGACGAGCGGTCGACGTATTGGGTTTCGTTCTCGAGCGATCGCGATGGCAGTCATTCGCGAACGTTTGAAGCGTCGTAGCTACTCGATGAAGCGCCGTTCAAACGCATTGGCGTGTTCTCGTATCGCCGGCCGGATTTCGCGCACAAGGGCTTTAGTTAATCGAACCAGCGTATGGAAATATCGGCGCGTGAAAATCCCGTGTAGCGGCATCCTTCTCGCAAATATCGCAAAAGCGGCTCGCGAACGACCGCGGCTGATAGGTGGGATGCGATGTCGCCGCGGGAAACCCACTGCGCTGCGACAATGTGGTCGCCCTCGCGCGGAATTGCGATCTCACCCCTTGCTTCAACGCAAAATGCCGCGTTGACGAAATGACGGTCACCGTCATAGCTTTCGGCGACGTACGCGAGATCGCCGGCCGCTCCGTTCAAACCGGTTTCCTCGCGCAGTTCACGCAACGCCGTGGCCTGCAGGAGTTCGTTTTCGCACTGACGTCCGCCGGGGAGATTCCACAACGCAACCGCATGCGATGCATATCGCGATGCCACCAGCAGCACGCAGTCGCCGCGCACGATCAGCGCCGTCGCGAGATGCACGTGTTGCACGAAGGTTAGGCTGTGCCCGGAAGGTTGAGCTCTCCGCGTCCGACGATCACGGCATTCCCGCCGACATCGACTCGCGTAAGGTGTTGGCCGTCCCAGACGCACCGGATCTGAATGACCGAACGGCGGCCCATGAGGACGCCCTGTTCGTTGACGAAATGCTCGCGCCGCGGGAGTGCGTGATGTCGTGCAAGCAGCGCGTAGAGCGGTCCTGCCGCACTGCCCGTGGCCGGGTCCTCGGCAATGCCCGACATCGGCGCAAACATGCGCGTATACGCGCCGTCATCACCCTGCGCGAAGAGATAGACGCCGACAATGTCCTTCGTTCCGACATACGTGCGAAGCGCCGGTTCGTCGATCTCAGCGCGGTCCACGTCGACCTTGCTGCGCAGCGGCACGTAAAGAAATGTGCTGCCGGCGCCGGCGACCTGCGGCGTTACATCGTCCCGCACGGTATCGCTCTCCAAGCGCAGCATCGCTGCGGCAACGTCGCGCGATATCATGGAACCAAAACGCGTTTCCGGCGTTTGGAGCCAGGCCGTCGTCACCGCAGCGCGCTCGATCGAAATCGCGATGTCGCCGACGCGCTCGCGTAACACGAATGCATTCGTTCCCGGATCAATCCACTGTAGTTCCTCCACCATAGCAATCGCCGTTCCAATGGTTGGATGTCCCGCGAACGCAACCTCGCGTCCCGGCGTGAATATCCGCAGCGACGCTGCCGCATCGGTACCTCCGCGCGTTAAGAACACCGTTTCCGCAAGGTTCAGCTCGCGCGCTACGCGCTGCATCGCTAAATCGTCGATCTCGCAGTCGGGGAAAATTGCCAGCTGATTGCCTTCGAATGCCCGCTCGGCGAAGACATCGAGCAGAATGTATCGTGCGGTTGTCATACGACGGAGCCGTTCGTCATTCGGCCGCCATAGCCATCGCCGGAACGGCTCCCGTACGCGGTTTCAAGCGAATGAAGAATACGAGCGGAGTCGCTACGAGAAAAACGATTGCGGTCAGGCGGAACAAAAAGTCGTACGAGATCACCGCAGACTGCTGCGCGACCATCTGGGTAAGCACGGCTACGGGATAACCTTGCGCGCGCGTAACGCCCGATGAGAGCACGTTCCAAGCGATGGCCGTTTCGTGCGTGAGCAGCGTCGTCAAGATCGCGATGCCGAAGCTGCCGCCGATCTGCCGTACGAGCGTGTTTACGCCGGTAGCGCCGGCCAATTCGGGAATCGGAACGTCGCCAAGCGCAACGGTGGTAAGCGGAACAAAAAGAAAACCCAATCCGAACCCTTGCACGAGCCGCGGCCAAAACACGTTCCAATATCCCGCGTCACTCGTGAGCGCTCCGAGCATCCATGACGAATAGGCAAAGACCAGCATCCCGAAGGCGATCGAAATGCGCGGATCGACTCTGTTGCTGATTCGGCCGATAATGAACATGCTGACGGCCGTCGAAAGCGCACCCGGCAACAATGCGAGCCCGGTATCAAAGGCGGTAAACCCAAGAACCGTTTGGTAGAACAACGGCAGAATAAGCGCCGATCCGAAAAGGCCGAATCCGGTTACGACCCCGATGACGTTGCCGACCGCAAAGGACGGAATGCGGAACACGCGCAGTTGTACGAGCGGAAACCGCTGCCGCAGCGCCCGGAAGACGAAGACCGAGAGACCGATAGCGGCCACCATCGTTAGAATCCAGATCGTGCTGGAGCTATACCACTCGTCGTGTTCGCCCCGTTCGAGCACGTATTGCAGCGACGCCAGCCCGCTCACGAGAAGCGAAAGTCCGATCCAGTCGATACTCGACTTCACGCGCTCGATGAATTTTGGATTCGGTATAAACGCCATCGTCATCATGAACGCGATCACGCCGATCGGGATGTTGATGAAAAAGATCAACGGCCAATTGGCGTTATCGACGATGTATCCGCCGAGCGTCGGCCCGACGGCGGGCCCGACCATCGCTCCCAGACCGAAGATCGCCATCGCGGATCCTCGTTTCTCCGGCGGATAGGTTTCAAATAGCAGCGCCTGGGCCGTTGGCTGCAGCGCGCCGCCGCCGATTCCTTGAATTACGCGATAGATGATCAACTGCGTAATCGAGGTCGCCGTACCGCACAAGAATGACGAGATCGTAAAAATGGCGAGCGACGCTGCATAAAAGCGCTTGCGGCCAAGGAACGCGGTGAGCCAGCCGTTGAGCGGCATCACGCACACGCTTGCTAGAATATATCCGGTCGCTACCCACGATACTTCGTCGACCGACGCGCCGAGGTTTCCGGCGATGTTGTTGAGTGCGACGTTGATGATCGTCGTGTCAATGATTGCCATGATCATGCCGAGCATGACGGTGATCGTGATCAGCATGACCGGGGCGTTCTCCCGGTGCCTGAACGGATTGCGCATAGTCGAAGCTTCTTAACGGCCTAACTGGATACCCGGTTGCAGTAAGCGGTAGAGTTCCGAGGGTGTTCTCGGAGACTCTGCAACGGCGCGCGACATCCCTAGCGGCTATTGCGAAGCGATCGTGATCGCGGCGGCCCGGCCGTTACCGATCCGAATACGGTCAGTCCGGCTGCCGCCGGGAGGGTAAAAAGGTTTCCTGCCCGATTGAATGCACGCGAATATACTCGCGCAACGATCGAAACTGCCGTATTCGCTATGTAAGGCTGACGCGCTGGATCTACCGCGAGCCCTGCGGCTCGTCTAATCGCGCGATTCGGCCGATTTGCCTCTGATTCGTGCCCGCAACATAGATACCGACGAAGCTGTGACTCACGTCGGAGACGCAGATCAGATTCGCTGTTTTACGTTCTAACAACCGTACGCTTCTCGAACGCCTCCGGTTGGGTTACCGGTCCAAAAAAGCTCCGGCACGTGCCGGAGCTTTCGTTGCAGCATTGCGGTGATTCGTTTAACGCAGGTTCGTATCGTCCCGATCGATGTCGGTCTTTCTCGAACTTGTGGTATCCTCATCGACGCGCAGTTCTTCGCGGCGTACCGAATCGCTAACGTGTTCCATTCCTTCTACTTTACGTTTGCCGACGGCTACCTCTTCGGTTACCACGGTCCGCTTCTCTACGTTCACGCGTTCTTCGCTTAGGGGAATCCGAATATCTTCGCTATCGCCGACCCGCCCGCTCGACGATGCGTCGACGCCGGTAACCGGACGCCGTTGAATGAACAACTCCTCGTGAAATACGGGCACGTCGATCGTCTGCTGTTCCGAGACGACAGCTTTGCCCACGCGCGCTTCGCCGCTTGCAATGCGCTCTTTGTCGACGAGCAGTCGTTCCTCACGCAATTGCAAGCGTCGCGTATCGTCGACGTCGCTGCCCGCGGCGGCGGTCGCGACTACATCGGAAGTTCCGGCTACACGGTCCTTCGTGCTTGCCTCGCTTCCAATGGAACTCGTATCGATGCTGCCGCCGTTGCGTTTCAGAATGTCGATTGCCTCATCAGGATCGTTTTCACCCTGAACGGTAACGATGGCGCAGTTATCGGGAACCGTCGCTTCTAGGCGGCGTGCCTGCTCTTGGCCCATGCCGTGATCGATCAAAGCTTGATGTAACGCCCTGGTCTCTGCGCCTTCGCCGCTGAAGAAACGGCCGATCGATCCCATGATGCCGCCGCTCGTCTCTTCGGATTCCACGGTCGCGCCCCCGGTAGTCGTGGTGTCGCCACGCGTGACGCCGAGCCAAACGTTGCGAAAACCGGCGCCGTGTAGTTCGTGCAGCGCGTCGGCCGCGCTGTCGCGGTCCGCAAATGTCGCGCCGATCGTTCCCGCGTCGCCGCGATAGGATGTGTTAGACGTAGTCATCGTATTGTGGTGCTCCTAAAAAAATGTGCGTTGTGTTGCTGAAAATGTCAGTCGTTGCGTCGGTCGGTCGCATCCCGCCGTGGATCGCCTGTATCGCTCGCTGCCGCCCCGTCGATGCTAAGCTCTTCATGGCGAAGCTCTTCGGAAATGCGCATGGTCGTGCCGACGCGCCGCTTGGTGATGTCGACCTCTTCGCGCGCGACCGTCTCTTTGGTAACGACGATTCGTTCTTGCGTGAGCGGGATGCGGATAATTTCATCCGCGATCCCGCCGTTGGAAGTCTCCCCGTCGCTTGCAGCATGGCGCTCGATTACGAGTTCCTCGTGGGTAACCGGAACCTCGATTGCTTGTATCTCCGTCACGATCTCCTTACGAACGCGCGCTTCGCCGCTGCTTACACGTTGCGTGTCGACAGCAATTTCTTCAGCACGAAGTTCGACCGTTTGCGGCGCATCGTCGTCCGGCTCGTCGCCGAATTGTGCCGTACGATTGCTCACCGCGCTAGATCGTTTGCGACGACGTGCGGATCGTGCCGGTCTGCGCGCCGGTCTCCGTAAGCGCCTGCGCGGCTGCACCGGACGTAGGTTGCGATGCTTGGACTTTTTTCGCGGCGGTTTCGAGGTGTCCGGTCCACTGTTCCGTCAGCCGCGCCGCAGTGTCGCGTCCGCCGAGACCGAATGCGAGTCCGAGCGCCAGGGCGAGAGCAGCGACCAAACCGATATAAAGCGTATTGACGACTACCGGAGCGACGTTGAGTTCGTTTAGCGCTGCGATGATCGCGAACGCCATCACTGCGCCTCCGGTAAGTTTTGCGAGCAGTTCGGCATTTCCGATGCGTGACTCACTTGCAGCGCCGCGAACGATCCCACCGAGCAACTGTCCGAGAAACGCACCGATGCCGAGAATGACGATTGCGACGATTATATTCGGAATGAACCCGAGCATTTGATTGATGATGAGGGAGATCTGCGGCATTCCCAACTGCTCGGCAGCCATCTCGATGAAGACCAAGCGGATGACCCACTTGACGATTTCGCCGATAACGTTGCTCGCGCGCAATTTCGTGCCGCTCTGATGCAGAAAGCCGTTGACGCCGACGCGATCCGCGACCGTGTCGACGTGAATGGCGCGGCAGAGTTTAGTGATTAAGCTGGCGACGACTCCGGCGATTATCCAGCCGATGATCAGCAGGATCAGCGCACCCAGAATATTGGGGATCGCACCGAACAAGCGGGCCATGCCGGCGGTTAAGCCCGTGATGAGGCCCGCCGTCCAGTCAGTGACGGTGTTGACGTTCACAAATATACTCCTGTAATTTCGTGCGTTAGCAGAGATCGGCGACGAACATCGAGCGCGCTAACCGCGTCGACAGTCGTTGTGGAAAGCGTACAAGCTCGATCAAAATGTGCCGATACTCGTATGACACGTGAGACGTGTATTCGGTCACATCACGGCGCGCGCCGCGTTATGGAGACGGCCGTACGCGTGATTTCGATTCGACCGCCATGCGTGTGAGCAATGCGTTGGGAACGGTGAATCGGCGATCGTCATCGCTTCGCACGACGACGCTCGTAGAACTCAAGCGCTCGACGGTTCCCGACGTTCCATCGACGCGCACGAAGTCGCCGACGGCGAATTCGCGCTCCACATAGCGGCCGGCGATAAGATTTTCCGCAAGCGTTCTTCCGCCCCAACCCGCCGCGATGCCCACGGCTAGGGCGGCTCCGGCGAGAATGACGAGCAGCACGTACAATAAGAAACCCGATTCGATCGTGAGCTGCTGCAGTGCCATAAGTACGGCGAGAACGATGACGAGAGTGCGCAAGAAGGTGCTTGCCGCACCGTGATAGAGCACGCCGGCGCGCGACATTGCCGAGGCGGTGCCGCGGCCCAGCATATCGCCTACGACCACTCCGAACAACACGACAATCGCGGCTAGGACCACGTGCGGCATATAATCGAGCAGGCTGCGCAATGCAAGCGAAAGCGGCGCAAGCTCGAGCGTATCGATCGCTTGACTCAGGGCCGCTAGCAGCACGATACCAAAAATCAGACGTCCGATTATGCTCGAGGGAAGCGTCCTGATTCCAATTTTTGCGAGATCCTCCACTAAACCGGTGCGTTGCGCGAGCGCATCAAGACCGGTTTTCGAAAGAATCGCCGTACAAAGCGCTCCCAGGCCCCACGCAATGGCGCCGCCGGCAATTAGGATGATCAGCGCGCCGGCCAGATGAGGAATGTAGCCGACCGTCTGGGTGAAGTCCGCGACGAGGAGACGGCGCGCGTCATCCATGAAGCACACTTTCGTCGTTCGGACCCGCTTCATTCGGTGTCGGTGATCCGCCGCCGAAAAGACCTGCCAAACCTTTCACGACAGCTTGCAGCGCCGCAAATATTTCATTCATGTTTTCAATGGAGGTTCGACGAATGCGCAACCGCGCTAGCGCTCGTTGCGTGAGGTCGCGCCGCGCCGGCTGCTGCCGGGCCGCCAAGTTCGCAAGCAGCCGGGTTATCTCGTCTAATTCGGCGATGCGGGCGCGGCACGATGCGCAGTTCTCTCCGTGCCGTTCGACATCCGGGTGCGCCGATCGCTCGCCCGCGTAAGATGACAGCGCTTCGTCATCGGGATGAGGATCGAACCGTGTTCGTGCCATACTATCCTTCGTTGCCCGCGTCGCGAGCTTTGCCTTCACCGAGCAGGCGCCGCAGCGAGTCGCGGCCGCGCGTTATGCGCATTTTTGCTGCCGATAAGCCGCAGCGCTGCAGTTGCGCAATTTCGGCGACGTCGTATTCATACATGTCGCGCAGAACGACCGCCACGCGTTGCTCCGGCGGCAAACCTTCAAGCAGCGTCGCAACCTCATCGCGAAACTCGTCGGCGAGAACGCGATCTTCGGTCGTACGCGCGCAGGCGCCGTACGTCGAGGTGCGCGATTGTTCCGTCGGTTTTTCTTCCAATGATTCAAACTGCAGCACGCCTTGATGCCGTAGCGCATTGAGGCTGAGGTTGACGACGATTCGGCGAAGCCACGCGGAGAAGTTCCCGTTCTCGCGCAACTCTGCAAGATGCGTGTACGCGCGAACCAGAGCGTCCTGCGCGATATCTTCGGCATCGGACGGCTTTCCCAGAAGGCGAAGCGCGGTCGTGTAGGCAGCGTCTTGATGACTCGACAATAATGAATTCGCTGCATCGAGGTCGCCGGCTCGGATTCGGGCGATTAGCTCGTCGTCGTCCAATGACGCGTCCTTCTATCGAGCAGGCATGCTCCTTCCTACATACCCCGACACGCGGCCGGCGAAAACGGTCACAAGGGTCTCTCCGCAGGCGAGCCGGAACACTGTTCCATGGCATTTGAACTCGCGATCGCGGTGAAGCGGGATCCGGCCGAAGCTGCGAGCGCTTCCTCCGAACACATTGCCGTTGCTTCGAGAACGCTGATATTCGACGCGGACGGCATCTTTTCGGCCGGAGGAGCCGCGGAGCTTGCTGAAATGGTGGACGGCGCGATAGCGCCCGAGTTCGATGCGTACATCGTATGTCTGCGCGACATACGCGACATCGATCGCGAAGCGCTGGTGCGATTTCTGCAGTGGGTAAGCGGCCGTCGCGATGAAGGCGTCGACGTTCGCGTCGGTGCTTCCGAAACGCAGCTGCAACGCCTGCTCCACGAGCTCTGCTCCGTTTCCGACGCACTCATTCCGCTCGATCGCGCCGCAGATGAGGCGCCGCGCCTATCCCTCGACGCGCATCGCGACGTGCAGACTTCAATCCATGGTGTCACAGAGATTACCAACCAACCGTTGCCAAGCTAAATAATAGCGACTCGTGCCGCGGCTTTCCGTCTTTACATGGGTAGCATCGTCGCATGTTTATTCACAACAAGAAACTTCAGTATACCGTGCATGTTGACGGGCCGCACGAGGGCTTCGCTAAGATGTGCCTGGAGCAGTTCGGCGGTCCAAACGGCGAACTGGCTGCGGCGATGCGGTACTTCACGCAAGCCTGGGCGGAGAGCGACGGTCCTCGCCGCGACATGCTCTTAGACATTGCGACGGAAGAGCTTTCGCATCTCGAGATGATCTCGCAGATAATCAGTGGTCTGCTCAAGGGCACCAAAGGCTCGCTTTTAGACGAGCATGAAGGTTCGTATCTGAGCGAACTGCAAAACGGCGAACACGAAAAATACCAGCAGATGTTCTGGAACTCGGCACAGCCGCTGCTCGCCGGCGGCGGCGGACTGCGCTTGACCGATTCGATGGGAGCGCCGTGGACGTCTGCCTACATCGATACAATCGGGCATCCGTTAAGCGACTTGCGCTCCGACATAGCGGCTGAAGCGCGGGCAAAAGTGGTGTACGACCGCCTCATCAAGCTCTGTCCGGATTCCGGTGCGAACGACGCGCTCATGTTCCTGATGACGCGCGAAGTCGCACACCAGAAAATGTTTGAATCGGCGCTGGCGGCGATCCAAGACAACTTCCCTTCATCGAACGTTCCGCCCGACGAACGGTTCACCCACATGTATTTCGATGAGTCCGGCGACGGTTCGAAATCCACGCCTGGTTTCGATATGGTTCAAGCGCAAGGGCTCTGGAATTACGAGATGAGCAAACCGTATGCCGGCGGTAACGATCCCGACCTTCCGGAACCGAAGCCGTCCGTCGCAAGTTCGACTTCAGCGCACGGAGACGGGTCCACGCTTCAGACGAGCCGTGTAACCAAAGAACAGATCGCCGGTAAAGCGCCTGCGACGCTAAAGACGAAATAGCCTTTGAGCGTAGTGAAGCGCTCGGAAGACCTGCGCTTTCGAGTGCTTTGCATCCACGCTGAGCGCATCGCATGACCACGGCGGACGATGCTTTCGTTCCTTGCGACGCGCCGCTCGCGCGCGACGCACGTCTGCGCGACGCGCAGCGACGGGCAGTAGCAGCAGCGCGAGCATCGCACCGGCCGCTGCGTCTTCTCGCGCTGCTTGCCGGCCCCGGAATGCTGGTCATGCTCGGTGAAAACGACGGTCCGAGCATGCTGTCGTATGCAACGACGGGTGCTGCGTACGGCATAGGCTTTTTTGTGCCGTTCATCGTGGTAACATTCGTTGCTGCCTTTATCGTCCAAGAGATGACCGTTCGGCTCGGCGCCGCTACGCAGCGAGGTCACGCGGAGCTGATTTTCGAGCGCTTTGGACCGTTTTGGGGATACTTCGCGATGGGCGATCTCATCGTCGGAAATCTGCTGACCCTCGTGACGGAATTCGTTGCGGTGCAAGCCGGAGCGCTCTATTTCGGCGTACCTGCTTGGGCGTCCGTAGGTTCCGCGGTCGTACTGGTAGGCATCGCGTTAGCGACGCGGCGTTACGTCACCTGGGAACGCGCGCTGCTGGTTCTCGCATTCGGCAATCTTCTTTTCATTCCGGCGGCATTGCTCGCGCATCCGAGCGGCGGAGAACTGCTCCATGCCATGCGTACTTGGGGCCCGTTGCCGGGAGGCTCGAGCGTACTTTTCTTGACGCTTGTTCTTGCGAATATCGGCGCCACCGTTACGCCGTGGATGATCTTCTTTCAACAAAGCTCTGTCGTCGATAAGGGACTAGACGCAAGCGATATCCCGCAAGGGCGTATCGATACGGGGATCGGCGCCGGCGTCGCTGCGATCGTTGCGATTGCCGCCGTCGTCGTCGCTTCAACGCTTTCACGGTCGCATCAATCGGTTGCATCGCTCGTCTCCGGGGCCGATTTCGCTACGGCGTTGCGTCCGCACATCGGCAACGCAGGCGCTTCTTTATTCGCCCTTGGAATCATCGAGGCCGGCCTCTTAGCTGCGATGACGGTTTCAACAAGTTCTGCATACGCGTTCGGCGAAACGTTCCGATTCGGTCACAGTCTCAATTTGGATTTTTCGCATGGCAAGATTTTTTACGGCGTCGCCTTTTGCTCCGCAACGCTGGCGGCGGTCGTCGTGCTTATTCCCCATGCGCCGCTGCTTGCGATGACGTTGACCGTCAACGTCATCGCAACGCTGATGATGGTACCTGCGCTCTTATTTCTGTTGCTTCTTGTCAACGACCGCGACGTGATGGGACCGCTCGTCAACAGCATCAGGGCCAATGTTGCGGGCGGTACGATAGTCGCCGGGATCTCGCTCGTCGGCGCGCTTTACGGAGCGATTACTATTTTTCCGCGCTTGCTGCCGCACTAGCACTACGATGCACGATAAACCGCAACTCGGCCGCCGCAAGCTCGGCCTTCCCACGAGAATCTTGATGGTCGTGCTTCGCATCTATGTTATGGTCGCGGTTCCGCTCGTCATCTATGCGTTCGTCCGCGCTCTGCGATCCTAGCGTCGTGACGCGCTTTGATGCGATGGATCGCAGATTCGATGAGCATGGCCGCAGATTCAACAGACTTGACCGGCGGCTGGAGAAGCTGGACGGCCGCATTGAAGCGGTCGAGATGCAAGTCGCGCAGGTTTACGTCGCGACGAAACGGTCTTAGCCGTTACTTTCTCGCCGCAACGTGCGCCGGTGCCAAGCCCGTTTCAGTAAGCGAACGCGCATGCGGCGGTTTTCGCCGAGCGCCGCTTGACGCCAACCTTTGAGCAGTTCTTCAACGCCGAAGGTACCTACGGTTGCGCCATCCTCGTCTACGACGATAAATTCCCGGTCCGCCG
>JALYTY010000035.1 GCA_030854045.1 Vulcanimicrobiota bacterium
ATATCAGCGGGATCGGCGGGTCTAGATCGGAGCGAGAGGTTTAGGCGGAAATAAGAAAGTTCGCGCAGCAAGCGTCGCCGTCGGCTTCTGAGCGCGTTGAGCGCCCGGTGCGCGGCCGCCAAGTGCAGGAAACCCGCAGTCACGCCGCCGTGACGTCTCGAGGCCTCCGCAAAGACTTCCTGCGCAATATCGAGGGCTTCTTCAGAACCAACGATCTTCGAAGCGATCGACACGACGCGTGGATATTCGCGCTGCATGACCGTTCCCCAGTCGTCATGCTCGGCTACAGGCGCCGATGGTTCGCTCAACAACGCTTCTCCCTTCCGCACCCTAAGAACACCATCATTGCCGCTTTTATGACGGGCTGGCGAGTCAAATACACTGTTTGGCTTCCGGCAGTTCTTACAACCACGAGTTCTCGCTCATTACTTTATTGGTGGCAGGCGACCGACGGGAATGCTAGCCGCTTGGACCAAGGCAGACCGATTCGATCCCCGTCATAAAGTCGGACAAGCTAGACGCCGGCGGTCCGCGGTCGATCACATCATGAAAACAGAGACTATATCGATTGCGTTTCCCATACTCCGGGCGGCCCTGCATAAATCTGAACGAGTTGGCTGGGCTCCAAATACTTTTTAGCGACGCGTTCTACGTCGGCCGCGGTGATTTTTGCGAAGCGCTCGTTGAGCGATTGATAGTAATCGCGCGGCAGATGGTTGGTTTGAATATCCAAGATTTGCTGAACTTGACCGTCGGCGGAGCCTTCGTCGAGCAGCGCGTCGCCTACTAAGCGAAGTTTTGCTTCTTGAAGTTCCGTGGCGCTGACCGGTTCCGTGCGTAGGCGCTCCAATTCGGAACGCACGAACCGTACCGCTTCAACGACGCGCTGCGGCGCTGCGTTGAACTCGATGCGGAAGTTTCCGCGATTGTCGTTCGCGGCGACGCTGCTGCCGATCGTATAGACAAGGCCGCGCTTTTGACGGAGTTCTTGCCAGAGCCGCGATTCAAAACTCCCGCTCGCACCGAGCACTTGATTCAGAACCAAGAACGCATCGTAATCGGGATTGTTCCGGGCGACTGCGGGTTGCCCGAGCCTGATGTATACTTGCGACGCGCCCGTTCCAATGAACGCGTGACCGGCATGTGGGGCAGGAAACGTCTTCTCGCGCGCATCGGGCGTTGGTCCCGACGCGGTCCAACCGGCGAACGCCGACGTCAGCTCCCGCCGGACATCTTCGGCGCTCAGATCGCCGACGACGGCGATCGTCGTGAGGTCAGGCCGCCAATACGTCTTTGCGAACGTCAGCAAGTCGTCCCGTCCGATCGAATTCACGCTTGCAGCACTTGGATGCCGCAGCGATGGATCTTCCGGCGACGCAAGCAGCCGCAGATACGCTTGGTCGATCAGCGTGCCCGAGATGCTCTGCTCCGATTGCAGGCTATTCGCGAGCTGATCGCGCTCGATCGTGAACCAGGGTTCTGCAAAAGACGGGTGCTCTTCGCCGTCGGCAACGATGGCGGCAATCGTTGAAAAGTCGCGCGCCAGACCCTGTGCCGAAAACTCCTGGCCGTTAGAAACCGACGCGCCCAGCTCGTCGATCGCCTTGCGGCGCTGCGCGAAAGCGTAGTTTTGCGACCCATAATCTGCCACAGCCGACGCGAGCCGAATAAGGCCCGTTTTATCTTCGGGCTGGAAACTCGACGATGCGGCAATGGTACCGCTCATTACGAACGTCGAGCGGTCGCGCTTCTCTTGAACGATGACGTGAATACCGTTCGGCAGTGTAAACTGCCTTGGATCGAGTTTGCTGCGCTCCGTCGATGGCGTACGCACCGCGGCCGCGACGGCCGGCGGCTCGACGATCGGTCCGTTAGGAACGCGTTTCGAGAAATCATCGCTTGCCGCCGCGTCGCTCTTTTGCGACGAACGCCCCGGCTGAGAACTCGAAGACCGCAGATGGCCGACGACGGTCGGCTTCGCAAGATACCGTTTTGCAACTTGCGTGATATCCGCCGGCGTCAACGCCGCGAGACGCGAATCTTCGTCGCCGATTTTCTCGCCTACGACTCCATACGTGTAGCCTGCAAGATCCCCGATGCCGGTGATCGAGTCGGCCGAATAGAGACGCTCCGATATCGTTAATCGCTGCGCAGCCATTACGAGATCGGGCGAGAACCCGGATAGAAGTGCCGCATCGAGCGTCGATTGGAATACCGTCTGCGCTTCGGCGCCGGTGTGACCGGGATTGAGGACGATAAAAACGTTGAGCAGTCCGCCTTTAAGTTGCGTATCGGCGTTCGCCTCGATCGCGAGTGCGATATTGCTCTGCACTAGCGCCTGATAAAATGGCGAGCGCTGGTTCGTAATGAGCGTCGAGAGCGTACTGACCGCCGGTTCGCCCGGTTCGCTATCGCCCGGTATTGCGTATGCTAAGTCGAGCACTTCGAACGGAAACGGGATATTCGACTCCACGACCGCGCCGGCGGCGGCGCGGGGATGCACGTTTTGGCGTGCGGGAAGTTTTTTCGCGGGAATGCTTCCGAAATGCCGCTGCGCGCTCGAAAACACCGCTGCGTGGTCCACGTCGCCGGCAACGACCAGCGTTGCATTGTTGGGCGCGTACCATTGCCGATAATACGTTGCAATGTCCATGGCGTCGGCTTTTGAGACGTCCGCAATTTTCCCAAGCGGCGTTCGGCCGTTCGGTTCGTTCGGATACGCCGCCGCGCGAACGCGTTCGAGCAGCGTGAAAAACGGCGAGCTTTCATCGCCTTCGATTTCGTTGAGGACGGCTCCGCGTTCGATCGACCACTGGGATTGCTGCAGCGAGAGATGCTGCATGCGGTCGGCTTCAATTGCAAGGCCGACATCGACTTTATCGGCGGGCATGACGAAGTAAAAGTGGGTTGCATCGTAGCTCGTCTCCGCATTCATCGTCGCGCCCAGGCGGGCGACGATATCGTCCAAGCCGCCGGCCGATATGTGTTCGCTTCCCCGGAACATCATGTGTTCGAGCGCATGCGCGAGGCCGGTTTTGCCGGGCGTCTCATCGAGCGATCCAAAACGATACCAAACCGCCGTCTGTACGACCGGAGCCGCATGGTCTTCCACCACGACAACCCGCAGACCGTTTGAGAGCCGCGTCGCGTATATCCCTTGGTCGCCGGGGCCGCCGATCTCCGTGGCCGCGGCGCTCGCGCCGGCCGCGGCGAAAGCAAAGAGAAATAGAAGAACGAGCTGTTTCACAGATGCTTCTCCGAGACGCCGAGATAGTACCGCGCCGTCGATTCGACGGCTGCGCGCGGTAAACAGCCGATGAGTTCGCTCTTCGCGATCGCGACGCCGCGTTCTGCCGCAAGGGCGCGAATCAGCTCTACGATGCGATAGAGCGGAGTTGCATCGTACGATGTGACGTTGAGAGAGACCTGAACGCAATCGTCTCGCAGGCGAAGGCCTAATGCCCGTAGCGTCCGCAAGCCACCGTCGCGTTCGCGAATCGCGCGAGCGATGTCGCGCGCGACACGCAGGTCTCCGGTCTGCAATTCGACGTTGTAGGCGATAAGGACGGCACGGGCGCCGATCGCAATCGCGCCGGCTCGTTCGTGCTTTGCGATATTTCCCACATCGGGCGCCCAAACGGGGTCGGTGAATCGCGCGTCGAGCCCTTCGAACTCTCCGGCCCGAACCGACGCCAGAAGTTGGCGATCGGGCGTTCTTGCGGCGGCACCGTAAAAAAAAGACGGGATGCGGTAACGTTCCCAAATGCGCGCGCCTGCATCGTGCGCCAGCGCGACCGTCTCGTCCATGCTCGCCTCACCGAGCGGAACGAACGGCAGCACATCTAGGGCGCCGATGCGCGGATGTACTCCACGGTGATTTCGCAGGTCGATCCGTTCGAGCGCAACGCCGGCAAGAGCGACGGCCGCATCCAAAACGGCGCGCTGCGTTCCCGCTATCGTGAGCACGCTGCGGTGATGGGTCGCGTCGCTCGTTCGATGTAGTACCGTCGCGCCCGCGTCCGATACGGCGCCGACGGCGGCGTCGATCGTTGCTTCGCTGCGCCCTTCGGAGAGGTTGGGAACGATCTCGAAGAGCGGCATTGTGGTATGAAGCAAGGCGCGTTATCCGAGCGCGCCGCGAATTGCCGACGCGATATCTCCAAAGTACGCCGGCGAGAAGATCGTGCGATAACCGAGCTTCGCGGCTTCGGTTTCACGCCGTGAAGCGGCGCTCACCGAGCGGAGTTCGCCCGATAAGCCGAGTTCCCCAAACGCCGCTGCATCGGCCGGAAGCGCGACGTTGCGAAACGACGATGCAATCGCGAGCGCGATCCCAAGATCGGCAGCGGGTTCGCTCACGCGTAATCCCCCGGCAACCGAGGCGTAAACGTCGTGCGCTGCGAGCAGCATGCCGGCACGACGTTCGAGCACCGCTAAGATCATTGCGAGACGCGCTTGATCCAGGTTGTTCGCGAGGCGGCGCGGCGTGCCGTAACTGCTTTCACCAACGAGCGCCTGAACCTCGATTAGGACCGGCCTCGAACCGACGATCGATGCGACGACGCACGAACCGCTCGGCCGAACGTCACGCCCGGCGAGAAAGAGCTCCGACGGATTTTCGACTTCGCGCAATCCCGTATCGTGCATCGCGAAAACGCAGATTTCGTCGATCGAACCGAAGCGATTCTTGTACGCGCGCAGGATCCGGTATTCGCCGGTCGCTTCGCCCTCGAAGTACAGTACCGTATCGACGAGATGCTCGAGCAGTCGCGGTCCGGCGATCGTGCCGTCTTTGGTGACGTGCCCGACGATGAACGTGGCGCATCCGGTACGTTTAGCGTATTCCATCAATGCCTGCGTGCAGTCGCGGATCTGGCTTACCGAGCCGGCATACGCTTCGGCTTCGGGTAGCCAGACCGTTTGAATAGAATCGATGATGAGCGCCAGCGGCGCCATCCGTTCGAGCGTTTCGAGTACCGCCCGCAGATTGGTTTCCGGAAAAACGAGCAGATTTTCGTTCTCATCGTCACGCAAAGAAAGGCGCGCGGCGCGCATCTTCACCTGCGCCGCCGATTCTTCGCCGCAGACGTACACGGTGGGCCCGATGCGCGCCAGCAGCGCTGCGATCTGAAGCAGAAGCGTCGATTTGCCCGCACCGGGAGGGCCGCCGACGAGCGCCAGACTTCCTGGAACGATTCCTCCGCCGAGCAATGCATCGAACTCCGGCATGCCGCTGCGAATGCGCTCGACTTTCGCGCCGTCAATTCGATGCAGCGGAATAGGCGATATCGCGCTCGTGCGCGTCGCGGGGGTTTTTGTACGCGCTGCTACGGTAAAGGGCCGCTCGTCGAAAGAGTTCCACGTTTCGCATTGCGGGCAACGTCCGAGCCAACGCGGCGATTCGAAACCGCAGGCGTTACAGGAAAAAACGGAGCGCGCTTTGGCCACGTACAAACCTTAGCGAATCCGCCGTTGCAGGCCTGTATTCACCGGGCGGGTGCGGCGCTCGCTCTACGCGAATCGGCCGCACGGACATGAGCGTACCAGCGTACTTGCAAATCGCAATCGACGGACCGGCCGCATCGGGAAAGACGACGGTTGCGCACGCGCTCGCGCGACGGCTCGCGATACTCTACCTCGATACCGGCGCAATGTACCGTACGCTCGCATTTCTGGCGATACACTCGCGCACCGACGCCGACAACGAGGGCGCGCTATCGCGACTATGGCGGACCTCGAATGTTGCGATAACGCTCGACGAAGCGGCGCCGCTCGGGTTTCGCATCGTCGCGGGCGGCGTCGAACTCAAAGAGCGGGAGTTGCAGTCCAATGAAGTTTCCGCGATCGTCTCTACGGTGGCGGCGCACGCTGAAATACGGGAAACGATGGTCGAGAGTCAGCGTGCGATTGCGGCACGCGGGGCGGTGGTAATGTGCGGCCGCGACATCGGGACGGTCGTGCTGCCGTTCGCGCAAGTAAAAATTTTTCTTACCGCATCGGTTGCAGCGCGAGTGGAACGTCGCCGTTTACAACTGCTTGCCGCAGGCGTCGACGTCAGCGCGCACCGGCTCGCCGAAGAGATCGAGGAGCGCGATCGTTTGGACCGCAGCAGAACGGTCTCCCCGCTGGAAGCCGCGGCCGATTGCCACGTCCTCGATTCCAGTGAGATCGATGCCGAAGCCGTTGTGGGCGAGATCGCATCGATCGTGAAGCGCTATCTATGAACCGCACGACGCTGTTGTATTGGCCCGCGCGCAATACTATCCACGGCGTCGCTCGCATTCTTTGGCGCACGACCGTTCGCGGCGCCGAAAACGTTCCACGTTCCGGTCCGCTCATTATCGCCTGCAATCACCGGTCGTTTCTCGATCCCCCCGTTATGGGGTCGTTCGTACCGCGTCAGATTTATTTCATGGCGAAAAAAGAACTATTCCAGATACCGGTACTCGGTCCGGCGATAAGCTCGGTAGGCGCATACCCGGTGGATCGCGAGGGCAGCGCGACCGCGGCGATCAAACGTTCGCTCGAGGTCCTGCGCAGGGGCGATTGCATCGGCATTTTTCCCGAAGGCGGACGCAACCACGAGGGCGATAAGGAAGCGCGCCAGGGCGTTGCGTTACTTGCCTCGCTCGCCAAGGCTCCGGTGCTGCCGGCCGCGATCGTGGGCGGCGATCGAGCCAAATACCTTGGTAAGATTAAAGTAGCATATGGGAGGCCGCTTCGCCTTCCGACGGACCGGAAAGCAACTCGCGACGACTTGGCGAAGTTTACCGAAGAGGTAATGGGTGCAATATTTGCACTCGTGGAGAGCTTAGGATAACGCGTGGAGATTCTCAAGGCGAAGGTACAAGGGTTCTGTTTCGGCGTCGCCATCACGGTAAAAAAAGCTGAAGAGGCCATTGCCCAACGCAGCGACGTAACAACGCTCGGGCATGTCGTTCACAATCCGCAGATGGTGGAATCGCTCTCGTCGCGAGGTCTGAAAAATGCCGCCTCGATCGATGAAGTCGATGGGGGCGCGCTCTTCGTTCGCGCGCACGGTTTGCCGATGGAGGTTTTCGAAAAAGCCGAAGCTCGAGGCCTAGAAGTGATCGACGCCACGTGTCCGATGGTCACCAAGATTCACGTCCAGGCAGAGAAACTCAAAGCCGACGGATACAAGATTATCGTCGTCGGCGATCCGAACCATCCGGAAGTGAAAGGCACGTTGAGCCACGTTCCGGGCGCGTTCGTCATCGAGACCGTGGATGACGTGCAGAAGCTTCCGCGCGGCAGCCGAATGGGCGTCGTCGTTCAATCGACCTATTCGCGCGAGCGCTTCACCGATATCGTTAAAGCGCTCTCTGAGAAGTATTACGAAGTGCGTGCCGTCAACACGATCTGCACGGACACGAATAACCGTCAGAGCGAAGCGCTGCGCCTCTCCAAAGCAGTCGAAGTGATGATCGTTGTGGGCGGGAAGACCTCCGCCAATACCAAACATCTCGCCGAACTTGCCGAAAGCGCCGGCGCGAAATCGTATCACATTGAAGATGCGTCCGAACTGCAGGCTCTATGGTTCGACGGCGTTTCGATCGCCGGGCTCATGTCGGGGGCGTCCACGCCGGGATGGCTCGTCGATCGGGTGCAGGGACGGATGGAGGAGCTGAGCCGTCAGCCCGTCTGACCGCTTTGAAGCGCATCTCGAAAACCGCATAAACGCATATCGGGGACCGGCTGTGGTCTCCGATATGCTTTTATACCACTTCGGCTACGATCCGCACGGGCCGGCTCGTCGCGGAAAACGGGTTCGGCCTCAACTCGTCGTGCGCACCGCTGGCGGCCTTGGAGCGCCGGCACAAGCGACGCTCGATGCGGCTGCTGCGGTAGAACTATTACACAACTATTCGCTGATTCACGACGATATTGAAGATCGCGACGAGTTGCGGCACGGCCGCCCCACGCTCTGGTCGCAATACGGAGTTGCGCAGGCCATTAACACCGGCGACGCCATGTGCGCGATCAGCTTTCTCACGCTGCTTCGGGCCGCGTCGCACCTTTCACACGAGCGTATCGTCTGGATGGTTGCGATTCTGCACGAGGCGCATCGTACGATGTGCGACGGTCAGTCGCTCGATTTACAATTCGAATCCGCAGGATCGGTTTCAATCTTCGACTATCGTCAGATGATCGCGTGCAAAACGGCAGCACTCTTTGACGCATCGTGTTCTCTGGGCGCCGTCTGCGCCGGCGCGGATGCCGCTACGGTGCGCGCGTACGGCGACCTGGGACGGGCCTATGGAATGGCGTTTCAGATTCTCGACGACATGCTTGGCATCTGGGCATCGAGCGAGCGAACCGGAAAAGTGGTCGCAAACGACATCGCGCGGCGCAAGTGGACGTTTCCCGTCGTATGGGCGCTGGATCAGCCGCAGTCGGCTGCGAGAACGGCGATTGCCCGCATCTATGGGCGCGAACGCGAACTT
Source organism: Vulcanimicrobiota bacterium (assembly GCA_030854045.1). Lineage (GTDB taxonomy): Bacteria > Vulcanimicrobiota > Vulcanimicrobiia > Vulcanimicrobiales > Vulcanimicrobiaceae > JALYTY01. The sequence continues at coordinate 8,466 of JALYTY010000035.1, forward strand.
GGACCTTTTGAAGTGAAGACCGTGGTGCGCGCGCTCGACGATATGGGCGCCAGAGAGGCTGCGCGGCGTGCCATCGCAGAACCTATGGCGGTCGTCGAAAGCCATTCCGATCTCGCGCTTCGCGAATACCTCAGGGGAACGCTCGCGCAAACGCTCCCATAACTCGCATCCGGTGGAGGCAACAAACCGCGTGAACGCAACGACGCTCGCCCAGGGGAAACTATCGGACCGGCTCGGGCGTTTCGGAATGCCCGCGCTTCTGCTGGTCGGGTTTGCCATACGCGCAATTTTCCTGAGCGCCGACGGATTCAAGGTCGACGTTCAGACCTTCGAAGCGTGGACTATTTCGCTCCTAGATCACGGCCTGAGCAATTTCTACGGAAAGACCAGTTTCGCGGACTATCCGCCCGGATATTTTTACATCCTCGCGATTGTCGGGCATCTCTGGCAGTTTTTCCGGGCCGGCGACGGCTCTCTCGGCGTGCTCAAAGTGCTCGTGAAGTTGCCGGCCGTCCTTGCGGACCTCGCGGTCGGAGCGCTCATTTATGCCATCGCGCGCCGATACGCAAACGCGCTGACGGCGTTCGGTGCCGCAGCCCTCTACGTGTTGAATCCCGCAACAATTTTCATCTCCGCGCAATGGGGCCAAGTCGATTCGATCGCCGGTGGCCTGGCGTTGCTGGCCGTGTATCTGTTGCTGCGTTCCGACGACGGCATTCCGGCGCAATTTTCCTGGTCCATCGTTGCCGCATGGCTGGTATTTGCGTATTCGCTGCTCATTAAACCGCAGGCGGCGGTTTTGATCCCGGTTTTTATCGCGTTTGCCTTCGCGGACCGATCGCAATTCCGCAGGCGCGCTGCGAGCACCGTTGTCGGCATTACCGGTGCGTTTATCCTCGCGCTGCTGCTTACGATCCCGTTTCATCCAACGCTCAATCCGTTCAACCTCGCGCATTGGCTGCTGCAGCGTTATCAATTCGGGTCGGGTGTCTATCCGTTCAATACCGTTAATGCATTTAATCTCTGGGCGATTCGCGGCAGTTTTTGGCAGCCCGACAGCAATCCGATTGCGCGTCTGCCCCAATACGTCTGGGGCATCGGTTTAGTCGTCGCTGCTCTCGGGCTCATCGTTTCCCGGTATTTGCAGGAACGCAGTTCGGTTGCGCTGCTTGAATCGTGCGCGATCGCACTGCTTGCATTCTTCGTGCTTTCGACCCGTATGCACGAGCGTTATATCTTCGACGGCTTGCTTTTCTCAATCGTTTGCGTGCCGCTTGCGCGACGGTATCTTTGGGGGTCCATCGCGCTTTCCGTCGTTCTCTATGCGAACCTCGTCTATTCATTGCAGTATCTGCAAGATATGACGACGCCGGTTGCCGGGCTGGACGCGCACAATTTATGGGGTCCGCTTACCACGTTCTTCGCACTGCTTGCGGTCGCGACGTTCTTTGCGCTCGGATATTCGTTTTTGGGCAGCTCTACCGGCGTTGAATTTGCCGCCGGCCCGGAGCAAAGTGATCTTAGAAGGCAGCACGCAACGAAGAGTATGCGTTCCCCATGGGCGGTTGCTTTTGGATGGTTCGATCCGCGTGAAGGATTGGCTCGGCTGCGCGCTCCGATCGATTACATCCTGATGACCGCGCTAGGTCTCTTCAGCTTCATCTTGTCGTTCATCGGCTATTGGTATCCCAAAGACAAGATCTTCGACGAGATTTACTTCGCGCGGGCCGCCGAAGAATATCTGCAAAACATGCGGATATACGAAAACACCCACCCGCCCTTCTCGAAGCTCCTGGTGACGCTCTCGGTTATGCTCTTCGGCGGGATGCCGAAGGGGCATGGAATCGGCGGCTGGACGGGATTGAACGCGATCCTCGGGCACATGGCGAGCGGCGACAACTCGTATGGATGGCGTTTCCTCGATGTTGTATTCGGCGCGCTCGTCGTCGTATTGCTCTACGCATTCGCTAAACGGGTTACGGGCTCGACTGTTTTTGCCGCAGTCGCTGCGCTGTTTCTCATTTTCGACGGCATGCACTTCGTACAATCGCGCATAGCGACGCCCGAGGGCTTTGTCGTGTTTTTTGCTACGTTTGCTTCATACGCGTTTTACCGGTTTTGGATCGCCTCGCAGATCGAGGAACGCGCTCACGTGCGCGTTCCCGATCTCGCGTATGCTCTCGGAGCGGGAGGGTCGATTGTCGCGGGGCTCGTTACTGCCGGCATCTGGAAAGCACTGTGGCATCCACTCGATACCGCGACCTTTATCGTCACGGCGCTCTACGTCTCGCTCGGCGTGTATCTGCTTGTCCGCTACGTGATATTCGCGCGCATGTATGCCGATGGCAAGCAAGAGTTAACGTTCGCCGAAGGGTCTGAAGCTCTCGTCGACCCGACGGGCGTTACGTTCTATGCCGCGGACGGCGGCGGCTTTGAAACGAATGCCGCCGGAAAGATGGTTAACGTGCGCCGTGGCGTTCGAAGCGCCAATCGAGGCGGCGAACTGGTGTACGAAAGCCCCGGCGTGTCAATCCGCTATGCGGGGGACGCGTCGGTAACCTACGCGGCTGCCGGTGGTACTGCAACCTACGCACAAAACGAAATCCGTGCGGGCGACGCGGTGGAACGCGGAAGTTCGGCGACCTTGTGGCTGCTGGTCTTTACCGTCGCACTCGGGCTTCTGGTGAGTTCCAAGTGGTACGGCGTCATGGGTTTCGGGGTGAGCTTTATCGTCTTAATCGCCGTATGGCTGCAGCGTATGGTCGCCGACCGCCGCCCGGCACTGTGGGGAAATCCGCGCGGCTTCCGGCTCGATGGAGCCCTCGCAACGATCGTCTTTGTGGCGATGACGGTATATGCGCTGGTCTGGCTTCCGGATCTCGCGCGGCAATCGGCGGATCCAAACGAGATTCACAACGCCAACGATGTCGTCTATCGGCAATATTCGATGTTCGAATATCACGACACACTTCAAGCGACGCATCCGTATTCATCAAAGTGGTGGGAGTGGCCCATCGACTACGTGCCGATCGCGTACTTTTATCAAGATCATCGCAAGAACCAGAGCGATCCGCACGGATGCTGCGTCCAAGAGATAACGTCTCTGCCTAACCCGTTCTCGATGTGGCTCGGTTTGCTTGCCGTGCCGCTGGTCGGATACCTGGCATGGAGGGAGCGGCGCAAAGCCTACGCGCTCATCGTATTGACGTACCTTCTGCAGTGGCTGCCGTGGATGCGGTCGCCGCGTATTACGTTTGCGTATCATTTCTACGTCGATATCCCGCTGATTGCGTTGTGCAACGCGATATTGCTGCAGCGGCTTTACGAATGGGCGCGAATGCAGGGCCCGCGCGGACGGATGCTTGGTATCGCGGCCGTTGCGACCGTCGTCGTGCTTGTCGGCGGGGCGTTCGTGTTTTTCTATCCGATTTTGGCGGCCACTCCGATTAGCTGGGACGCTTGGCACGCGCGAATGTGGTTCCAAAAGTGGGTCGTGGGACCGGGATAGAGAAGGTCACCGTATGTCAGGACATTCGAAATGGCATAACATCAAGCTGAAGAAGGGTAAGGTCGACGCTCAGCGCGGCGCTCTCTTTACCAAACTGAGCAAGGAAATAATCCTTGCCGCGCGATCGGGCTCGCCCGATGTCGAGGCGAACTATCGCTTGAAGATGGCGGTCGAAAAAGCGCGCGAAAACAACATGCCGCAAGACAACATCAAGCGAGCCATCGCGCGCGGCTCGGGAGCGACGGATGAAAAAGAGATCGAAGAGTTGCGTTATGAGGGCTATGGTCCGCACGGAATCGCCGTCGTCGCCGACGCCGCGACGGATAGTCGGGCGCGCACGGCAGGCGAACTGCGCTTTCTTTTCACCAGGCATGGCGGAAATCTGGGCGAGACCGGATCGGTTGCGTGGATGTTCGATGGAGTCGGTGTAATCGAAGTCGATCCTCAGGCCAAGTCCGAAGATGCGCTGACCGAAGCGGCGCTCGTCGACGGAGTAATCGACGTAGAGTTCGGAGAACCGGCCGCATTTGTTTATACCGAGCCCGCGCTGCTCGCAAGCGCGCGGGATGCGCTGCATAACGGCGGTGTTAAGGTATCGGATGCGTATCTCGGAATGCGGGCGAAACAAAAAATATCGCCCTCGGAGCAGGCGCTTTCCGAGTGCCTCGCGTTTCTGGAAGCACTCGAAGAACACGAAGACATCCAGCACGTGTTCAACAATCTCGAGATATCGGATGCCGCCATGGAGGCGCTGGTCTGAACTCGCCGCGCGAGTGGCGTCAGGTCGTCCACGAGTACGTTCCGCGCGACTGGGTTTTCCCAGTCGTGCTGGCAATTTTCGTGGCGCTCGTCGTGTGGTTCGGGCGGGAAATCCACGATTTTCTTTTACCGCCGGCCGACACGGTTACGGTGCCCTCTTTCGTCGGGCAAACGCTTGCCGATGCGACGAATGCCGCGACCCGCATGAAGTTGTCGTCTTCGGTAATCGATCGCGCAACCAGCGACCGGTATCCAAAAGGCGTCGTGATTAGCCAGCGCCCCGATCCGGGAACCGAAGTACGCGAAGGGCGACAGATATCGTATGTGGTGAGCGACGGCATCGTCACGCGTTTGATGCCGGACCTTCGGTATCAGTCTATGCGCGAAGTCGGTTTCGATCTTGCACGTACGCATCTGCAACTCGGTAAAGTCGCGTATTCCAAGAGCGACGTTATTCCCGACGCCCACGTCATTTCGCAAGATCCTGCGCCGCTTGCAAGCGTGCTCGAGGGGGATAAAGTCAATCTGCTGGTGAGTCGCGGCGCGTCGGCAATATCGCACGTCCCGAACTTCGTCGGCATGAGCGTCGATCAGGCTCGTGCGCTTGCGGATCGAAGCAACGTCAAGCTCGGGCAGCTCGTGTGGACGCCGCTTGGGTCCGGCGGTCCCGCTCACGGCATAGTGGCGCGGCAATCGATTCCCGGCGGATCGAAGATCGATTCGTACGAACAAGTGTCGCTCGATCTCAGCGCGGGGCCCAACGAATCGGGCTATATTCTGCGGCAGGTGCGAGTTCTTGCTTCGGTTCCGGTCTCCGACTCCGCAAAACCGGGCGAGTCGGTAAAGATCGTCCTGCGGGTGCGCGATGCGACCGGGCAATACGATGCGTATCGCGCTTACGCGCAGCCGGGTCAGAAACTCGATTTTGTCGTAACGACGCTGGGAACCTCGATCGTCGATTTGCTTGCCAACGACGCGCTGGTCGGCGAATCCCGATTGGGCAACGAACCAGTGAAGATATACGATGAGGGCAAGCCGTCGCCCACGCCGTCCTCTCCGGCGCGATAGTGGGCGTAAAAATCGCGCCGTCGCTCTTATCTGCCGATTTCGCGCAGATCGCGGCGCAGATCGCCGACGTGGAATCCGGCGGTGCGGATTACTTGCATTTGGACATCATGGACGGTCGTTTCGTTCCGAACATCACGTGGGGTCCGAAAATTATCGGCGATCTGCGCAAGCTGACCGCGCTCCCTTTCGACACGCACCTTATGATCGTGGAGCCCGAGCGTTACGTAGAAACGTTCGTTGCCGCAGGCTCGGACATCGTTACGTTCCACTACGAAGCAACGTCGCACGCACAACGGCTGCTCGCGCACATCCGCGCGCTCGGGGCCAAGGCAGGAATCTCACTCTGTCCCCAAACGCCGGTATCGATGCTGCAAGACGTGATCGAAAATTGCGACCTGGTGCTCGTTATGAGCGTGAATCCGGGATTCGGCGGACAAACGTTCATCCCGCGGTCGATTGAAAAGCTGCGCGAAGCGCGTAATCTGATCGACGCGCGCAATCCATCGTGTGAATTGGAAGTCGACGGCGGCGTCGGTGCAAAGAATATCCGCTCCGTGGTGGAAGCGGGCGCGAACGCGATCGTGATGGGATCGAGCATTTTCGGAACCGAGCGTCCCGGCACGACCGTCGGCATAATGCGCGACGCCGCGACGAGATTGTGATTCCGTCGCTGCAGATCGACGAGGATGAAATCGTTGCGGCGATCGCTGCGATAGCGGGCCGCGACTGCGGACGTGTATTGCTCGGTATCGGCGACGATGCCGCCGTTTGGCAGCCGTCGCGATCGGCACGCAGCGTCATAACGACCGATGCGCTCGTTGAAGACGTGCATTTTTCGCGCGCGACGATGTCGATGGAGGATATCGGCTGGCGTGCGATGGCCGCGAATGCGAGCGACATAGCGGCTATGGGTGCGCGGCCGGTTCTGGCGACGGTAGCGCTTGGAATACCGCCGCACGATGCGGCCGATGTGCAAAGTTTGTATCGGGGACTCGTCGCGTGCGCGCGCTCGACGCGATGCGAGATTGCGGGTGGTGATTTGACGCGAGCGCCGGTACTGATGCTGGTGGTAACGGTTGTCGGGGAAGTGCGTCCTAGCAATCTCAAAACGCGTGCAGGCGCACTGCCTGGCGACGTGCTCGCCGTTACGGGGCCGTTAGGAGCGAGCCGGGCCGGTCTCGCGTTGCTGCAGTCCAAAATCACGCTCGACGAATCGAGCGCATCCGCGGCTTCGGTCGCGCATCGCAGGCCCGTGCCGCGCGTTCCGGAGGGACGCTGGCTTGGAGCCAGCCGCAACGTCCGCGCAATGATGGATTGTTCCGACGGGCTCTCGACCGATGTTGCGCGCTTGTGCGCTTCGAGCGGCGCCGGAGGGAGGATTACGTCGGTACCGGTCGCAGATTGCGCCGCTGCTGCTGCACGGTGGCTGGGCGAGGATCCGGTCGCATTCGCGCTTGCCGGGGGGGAAGATTTCGAACTGCTCGCAGCCGTCGCGCCGCGGGCGTTCGATCACGTCGCGATGCGGTATCTCGCGCGTTTTGGGCGTCCTCTCGAAGCGATCGGTACGGTGACCGCCGAACACCGCGTCGTTTTGGCGACCGGCACCGGCGACGAACCGCTGCCGCGCAGCGGATGGGACCATTTCAACTAAGAATAAGGACGCGCGTATGGTTCCCTTGGACGTTTTCTTCGGCGATGAGGAAAGCAGGCCGAACGTACGGCTCGAAATCATCGGTTTTAAACACCCCGAGGTCGCGGAACCCGATGGTCTCGATCTGTTGACCTGCCGGGTTCACGCGACGGCGCCCCCGGTGAGCGGGATCTTCGACGTTTCCGTGCGCGTCGACGAATTGCTCGCGGTTCGTGAATATTTTCGCCGCATCAATTCGGGGAACGGGCCTCCAGTGGCCTTCGCGATTGCCGGGGATCTCCTAAGCCTGTCGTTTGCGCCAAGCCGCCGTGGACCCGTCCTCTGCGCCGTTCAACTCAAATCAATCGACGCTTCGCACGTTAGGCTTGAATATTTGGTGACGCTCGAACCGGCGTCGATAACGCGATCGATCGACGATCTCTGCGTTCTAGAGCGCGCAGCTGCGGAATAAAAAAACCGCCCGCAGGCGGTTGCTGAACGGCGGCACGAGCCGGGAAACTTAAACCGCTCGGGTGACCCGTTTGGAACGCAGGCATTGGGTACACACACGCGCGGTGCGATGCGTTCCTCGTTCGTTGACTTTTACGGACTGCAAATTCGGCAGCCACCGGCGCTTCGTCTTATTCATCGCGTGGCTGACGTTATTTCCGGCCATCGGGCCTTTGCCACACATTTCGCAGCGCTTCGCCATCGAGCGACACCCTTCTAGAAAACAGTTGCACAGAAGCCGCCATCAGCGGCAAAGCCGCGACGGCAACATTGCGGATGATAGCACGGCCTCAGGAGCGCTGACAAGCACCT
>JALYTY010000019.1 GCA_030854045.1 Vulcanimicrobiota bacterium
CAAAGCGTTGCTTGATACCGCCTAGGCTCACGATGTTCCGGCACGCGAGGCTGGATGGATTCCGTCCGCCTTTGGCGGATCGCACATCCTGTGCTCGAAATCCACGGCCGCGTCGTGCGGCTGCTCGAAATCGCTTCGCGTTCGCGCCGTGAGTCTTCCGCACCGTCGGCACGAAGCAATCTATCTGCCGGCGTACGCCAAGCGAAATGTCGGTAAAGACAATTCTTCGTAGCGCCAGCGGGAATCGTTGCGAATTATTTGTCTCACCCGAGTTAACCGAGGATTGCGAAGGTCGATATGTTAGTGAGTCGCGAGTCCGTTCGGGTGAGAAACATTCGTAATGTCCTGCACGGGTGCCACATTGCCATGCGCGCCGGGCGGATACACTTTAACGTCATTAGCAAGCGAGTCCGTCACATAAATATATCCAAGTTTGTCCACACGAATGCTATACGGCGTATTGAGCCGCGTTTTGGATCCGACGATCGAGCGAATCGGAGCCACATTCCCTTTGGCGCCGGCGGCAAAGACGAGGATCGACGGCACGCACCCGCCGCCGTAGTCGCTATTCACTTCGTAAAGTAAACCCTTCGCGTCGAAAACGATGCCGGTCGGCTGGCACACCGTTGTGTTTGAGCCCGCAATTTCATAAAGCGGCGCCACATTGCCGTTCGCGGCCGGGTTGAAAGCGAGGATGCTGTTGTTACCGAAACTCGCGACGAAAACGTTCTTCGTTGTTGGATCGATCCAAATTCCGTTTGGAACGCTGAGCTGCGTCGACGACCCGGCGATGATCCGGACCGGCGCAACGTTACCGTTGCTTCCGGGGGCGAAAAAGTTGACGCTAGTGTTCGCGGTATCTGCCGAAATAATGCCGCCATGCGAATCGCGATAAAGGCCCGCTTCTGCAGAAACGTTTGTTTTCGTGCCGGATATGTCGATAATCGGGGTCGCGTTGCCTGAAGCGGTAAGCGGGAATGCTTCTATATTGCCGCCGGGATTGGCATAGTTCGATACCCAGAGGTCGCCGGTCGTACCGGTAAAGAGCCAAGAAGGGTAGATCAGTTGGGTATTGCTCCCCGTAATAACCCGTACCGGCAGAACGTTCCCGGTAGCCGTCGCTTTGAATACCCGAATTTGAGAATCCATATCGCCGACATAAATGTATTGCGGACGCCCCGCGACCGCCGGCGTAGTATCAGTTTGCTGTTGACTCAAGCTGCTAAGGAAAGCGTTCGCTGTTGGCGATACCGGTGCATCCGCGCCCGAGCACGCTGTTAAAAGTGAACACATCGAGCCCGCGATAACCATAGCCCCCGAAGCTTGAAACTTGCCGCGAGTCGCCGTGGAAATAGAATTGAGCATCGGTAACTCCAAACCTAAAAAAACATTGCCGGCCTCGCAAAACTCTTAGCGGGATCGGCAGTGGTCCCATAGTACAGGGTTATCTTGCTAACAACATGGGCTGAAAGTCCTTCAGCCGGACCGCTGCCGGATCGTACGTGCCCCGCCAATCTAAATGCAGCTTTCCGGAGCGTGGAATCTTTGCGCCGCGCCGTCATCCATAAACTCGGCCGCAATCCGATGTAGCGTTTCTTAGAGCCCGAGTCATCGACGTTGATGCCGCGCATCTCTCACAGCCACACCTGGTAAGTCCATAGCACTCCGCCTAGAGACTGCCGGTCGCTTGCCCCACGTTGAAGCCGACGACAGAAAAGAGCGAGAAACTCAAGCCGGAATATGCGCAAGACTGGACTCGAACCAGCACGCCCTTGCGGGCGCTAGCCCCTCAAGCTAGTGCGTCTACCAATTTCGCCACTTGCGCACGGGGCAATTCACCAATTCGCCGTGATGAGCGGGCGAACTTCCGTAGCTTATACGTTACCGCATGTTCGGGTCAAGCGCATCGCGCAAGCCGTCCCCGATATAATTGATCGCGAGGACCGTTATCAGGATGAGGACGCCCGGAAAGACGGCTGCCCACCAGGCGATCTGAAGATTGGCCTGCGCGTTCGCGAGCATGTTTCCCCACGAGGCCGTCGGCGGCTGAATTCCAAAACCGAGAAACGAGAGCGTCGATTCGAGCACGATGACGTTTGCAACGTCGAGCGTCGCTTGCACGACGATCGGCGCGACTGCGTTCGGTAAGAGGTGGCGGAAGATGATGCGCATGTCGTTGTTGCCGACGGCGCGCGCGGCTTCGGCAAACTCGCGTTCGCGAAGCGTCAGAAAGGATGCGCGAACGAGACGAGCCACCGGAGGCCACGAAAGCGCTCCGATGATCAGGACGATGACTCCGAATCCAAGGGCCGCCTTCGATGAGCTGGCGGCGACGATCGCCGTTAGCACCAACAGCAACGGCAGCAGCGGGATGGAAAGAAACACGTCGGTAACGCGCATGATCGCCCAGTCGATCCAACCGCCGTAATATCCGGCGATCGCTCCCAATATCGTTCCGATTACCACTTCCATCACGACGGCGAATATGCCGACCTGAAGCGATACGCGCGCTCCAAAGAGCAGGCGCGATAATAAGTCGCGACCGACTTCGTCACTGCCCAAGAGATGGCCGCCGCACTGGGCCGCATCCTGAAAGCATGGGGGAAGGGGATTGCCCTGCCAGTGAACGTTATCGATGAAGTTGGGATCGAAGGGCGCAAGCTGATTTGCGAACACCGCGGCAAAAATCATCAGCGCCAGGACGACCATGCCGGCGACAGCGAGCTTGTGCCGGCGCAGTCGCGTCCAGAACGTGACTTTCGAATAGACGATCTCGTCATCGTCATGGGCCGTCGGCTGCGGTGCGTACACGGTTGCCATCGATTGTTCCTCAGTCGTACTTCACGCGCGGATCGAGCCACGCGTACAACACGTCGGCGAGCAGATTAGAGAAGACGACGAAGAACGCAAGGATGAGCAGATAGCCCATCATCAGCGCGATATCTTCTTGCTGCAGCGCATTGAAAAACATGCGTCCGGCGCCGGGCCACGCGAAGATCGTTTCGGTGACGATTGCGCCGCCGAGCACGCCGGGTAGCGAAAGCGCGAGCACGGTTACCACGGGAATCATCGCGTTTTTTATCCCGTGCTTGAAGAGTATAGTCCGGAAACTCAGTCCCTTCGCGGCCGCGGTGCGCATGTAATCGGTTTTCATCACTTCAAGCAACGAGGAGCGCATGAAGCGGCTGTAGAGCGCGAGCGCCAGCAGCGAGAGGACGATCGTCGGCAGGATCAGATGCTGGATGCGGTCGCCGAGATCGAAGGTATCGCTACTGCTCAGTCCGGCCGACGGCAAGACGATTTGATAGCCTCCCGGCAACGGAATACCGTGGACCGCAAACGCAAGCTGCAACATCAAAGCGAACCAAAAAACCGGCATCGACTGCCCGAAAAAGGCAAACGTCGTGATGAAGTAATCGGAGAACGAATACGGCCGAACGGCCGAGAAAATACCGGCTGAAATTCCGACGATGACGCTAAGAAGAAACGAGGTTATCATGAGTTCCAGCGTTGCGGGCAAACGTTCCGCAATCGCTTGCCACACGGGTTCCGAGTTGCTCGGCGAATAGCCGAGATCGCCATGAAGCACGGTAAAGAGCCATCGCACGTATCGTATCGGAAGCGGCTGATCCAGGCCGAGATTGTGCTTGAGGCGCGCAATATCGGCCGGTGTTATGTGAGGATTCTGCAGGTAGGGTGCGAGCGGACCGCCGGGCGCGTTGTTCAAGATCACGTAGAGAATGATCGAGATGAGGATCAGCAGCGGAATCGCCTGCAGCGTTCGCCGCACCACGTAGCTAAATATGGACCGGCCCTCCCGGATTCGGCCTTTCCGGCCGTAAACGAACCGCGCTAGTGTCGTGAACTACAAGTTCGTACTATAAGTTCACGAAGGGTTTTTGCGCGGATCGAGGCGCGGTGAGGGAGCGAAGCCGTAGCTTCGTGACCAAAGAGCCAACGAAGAGCCGCGCGAACCGGACGAGAGCAATTATAGTGCGAACTTGTAGTTCACGACACTAGTTATTACGCGCGTTCGGCGATACCTTTACGCCTAATATTCGACGCGCTTGATCCGGCGTCGCGACAGCCCTTCCCGCCTCGGCCGCTACGCGAGCTACGCGCGCTACAAGCTCCTCATTGCGCGCCAAACGCCCCTTGCTGTAATAAAGATTATCCTCCAAACCGACCCGGACGTGACCGCCCATCGCGATCGCAACGAGGGCCATCGGCAACTGCGCGCGACCGATTCCCGCCACGGACCACGTGCAGCCTTCCGGCAAATCGTCGACCAGATCCGCGAGATTTTGTACGGTGGCCTCCATGCCGCCCGGTACGCCCAACACGAAATCAACGTGCTGCGGAAAGCTCAGCAGTCCGTCCTTCGCCAAACGCCGGGCGTTGGCGATGTGGCCCTTATCGAGAACTTCCAGTTCCGGAACGACGCCGAACTCGCGCATTTTCACAAGGATGCCCCGCATGATCGGAAAGCTGTTTTCGAAGATGTCGTCGCCGAAATTCACGCTTCCGCATGTGAGCGTCGCCATCTCCGGCCGCAACTGCAGCACGGAAGCGCGCTCGTCGGGCGTCATTCCGATGGCGCCGCCGGTTGAGAACTGCACGATAATATCGCTGTTGGCACGCACCGCGTCGTACGCTTCCCGGAATCGATCCACGTCGTGGGTATTCGTGCCGTCATCGTTTCTGCAATGAATGTGCACGACCGACGCGCCCGCTTCGCGAATCGCCTTAGCCGTCTCGCCAAGTCTTGCAGGCGTATAGGGAAGATGCGGAGTGGATTCAGGTGAAATCTCCGCGCCGACGGCCGCGCATGTAATGATCAACGGCTCCATATACGCCCTATTCTCCGGCGCGCGCCGAAGAACTGCGGCCCGATAGCGAACGCAACTCACGGTATGCGGACTGGACGAGGCCTTCGTCGAGTCCGAGTAGTGAAGCGAGCGCGATTGCGTCCGAACGGTCGGCGGTATCTTCGCGTACTTCTTCGATCGTGTAATCCATCGAAGCGGCGAGCGCAGCAAGGGCATCGGAGAGGTTTGTCGTCGTAGGAGGATGCGGAATTCCGCGCAATCCGCGAACCGCAAGGTGTTTTGCGGACCCGGCCGCGATGCCGGCGAGATGGGTTGCTGCGATACCGGTAACCCTCATTGCATGCAGCCTGCCGATAACGGCTGCGAGCAGTGCGCCGCCTTCGCGTGGCGTGGTGGTACGTGCGAACTCATCGAGCAAAACAAACCTGCGCGTACGCTCGCGTGCGAGAACGTCGCGCAGACGCACAATTTCTTGCGCGAACGACGATAAGAGGCCACCGTTCTCGCCGTCTCCGATGCCGAGCCACGCGATCTCATCGAAGAGCGCGCACGTTGCAACGTTTGCGGGCACCGGCAAACCGAAGGCGGCGCACATCGCGATAAAGCCGCAGGTCTTAAGGCACACGCTCTTCCCGCCCATGTTCGGGCCGGTCAGCACGGCGACGTCATCGAGCGCGACGGTGATCGGCGTAAAGGCGCGGCCTTCGCGCTCGAGCTCTCGTACGAGCGGTACGAATCGGCCATCGGCAAATGCAATGGCGGTGCGCTCCACAATCGTCGGAACGACGCAGTCGTGGGTCTGCGCAAACCGCGCGGCCGTAACCAGCACGTCGATTTCGCCCAAAGCTCGCGTAGCCACGTCGAGCGCCGCTGCGTTGCTACGTACGGCATACGAAAGGTTGCCGCGCGTCGCTTCTTCCGCAATCGCAACAGCGGTTGCGCACGCATCGCGCCGTTCGAGCGCCGCAAGCGTTGCTTCGTCGGCGTCGAATTCGCACAGAAAGTATGTCGGCGCCTCACGCACGACGCGCACTCCAGTGGGTAATGGCCCTCGCACGTCGACGCGCATCACGATGAATTCCGTTCCTGAAATTTCGCGGCCTAGCGCCTGGGCTATCCTCGCGTTGCTGCGTCCGCGCACGGCATCGTACTCGGCCTGCGCGCGTCCGAATTCCGATCTCGCAGCGGCAAGCTCGGATTCAAACGCATCGGATAAGTAGAATCCTAACTTTCCGGCGCGTCCGATTTCGAGCGCGCGCGCACAGGCGAGCACGCCGTCGTTGACACACGCCGGCAGACCGGTGTCACGACACAACACATCGATGCGCGCACACGCATCGAAACATCGCTGCAGTTCGAGAAAGTCCGCGTCACGAAGCGTGTCGCCCATTGAGGCGCGCGCGATTGCCGATGCAGCATCGGGAACGTTGCGGAAAATTTCACGCGCTGTATCCAGCTGCGCCGGCGCAAGGGCTCGCGCGATGCCAGCAATTTTCGAAGCGCGCACTCGCGCGGCATCTTCTTGCCCAGGCAAATAGGGGACAAGTTCCGCGAAGACCCGATCGCCGTACTCACTCGCCGGCGCAAGCGCCGCACGCAAATATGGAAAGCCGACGGCCTGCGCCGAAACTTGGTCGAGCAGCCGGTCGCACTTCATGCGGCGCGCTCGGAGGCATAAATGTCGAACGTCGGCACTCCGGTCGCATGCGAAACCTCAACTGCGAAACGGCGCGGCTCGAAGCTGCGACCGCCTCCGATCGAAGCGACGGTTATTGCGACCACATCGAGCGCCCGTTCGCAGCGGATCGTCAGGCGTTCGAAAGCGGTACTCGCGCTTTTTCCCGTGAGCACAATCCGCGTCGGGTCCTTCACGACGATAACGCGGCGCTCTCGTTCTTCAATAAATTTTGCAGCAGCCGCAGCGGTAAGCGCGCCGTCGAGGCGCAGAGCGGTCGTAACTCCGTCATATTTCTGAACCCGCAGACGCTGTACCAGCGACCGCACGCCGGCAACCGCATCTTCAATCGTGGGCGACGCTGCAGCACCGCACGCGACAACGATCGCATCGCGTCCCCCGGCAAGCGCGGCGATGCGATCGATTGCGCCGTCGACGATAACGAACGGCGCCATCTCACCGAGTACGGATGTGGCTTCTCGAATCCCCGAAGCGGTCGGCGGGCCGACGAGTTCGTAGAATGCCTCGTGTACGACGCGGGCATAGATCAACGTACCGGCGGCCGTCGAGAGCCGTGAAAGCTGCACGATCTCGCTCGCGGGCGAATCGGGAAGCACGTCGCGGGCGGTCGCCAGAAAGGTTCCGCTACGCAAAAAAAGACGCGGCTTCAAGCCCGCGTCCCCGATATCGATCGCTTCCCCGTCGCGGCCGACTGAAGTCAGGCCGGCATTGATGCCGCGGCGGCGCGCCGCGTCGTAAATGGCCCGCATTGCGATGGTTTTTCCAACGTTCTTACCCGTTCCAACCACGAAGAGGGAATGCGAACCGGTCGCACGAGCGAGATCCAATATGTCGTCACCGGGACGTACGCGCATTGCGCGGCGCTTTCGCTAACCGACGTGGAGCGCCTTGAGCACGATGAATGCCGCTCCGGTTAACGCCAACAAAACGCCGCCGAGCAACTCCGCATTTTCTTCGATCCCAACGCCCAGTCGTTTTCCAAGCCATAGGCCCGCAACCGTAGCGCCAACAGAGACGAGACCGATCGTTGCGAGCGCCAGCACGAGCGGCACGCCGATGTACAAGATCGAAAAACCGATTCCTAAAGAATCCAGGCTGATGGCAAGCGACGCCAGCATAAGCCCCCAGCCTTTCGACATATCGAGCGGAAGGCGGTCTTCATTATCGTTGCGGCTCTCGTAAATCATGTAGATGCCGAGCCCGAGCAACGCAACAAAACCGATGTAGCCGGCGGCATCGCCGATCATTCTGCCCGCTACCGCTCCCAGCCACGCTCCGATACAATTCATCGCAATCTCGGCAAAGGCAAATGCCGTACCGATACGCAGCTTAACGTTTCCGGGAACGCCGCGCACGCCGACGCCGATGCTCACGGCAAATACATCGAGGGCAAGGGAGAGGGCGATGACGAAGAGCTTGATTGCGGAGTTCAATTAAGCCATTTGGAATTCAATTACACTACAGTGACGGCGGCTCGCGTTCGGCCGATTGCGAGAGCAGAAGCGTCACCGCCGCCCGCAATTGCGAGATCGTAAACGGCTTGTTGAGGAACATGTTAGCACCGGCATTTTTAGCCCGGCCATCCATAGCGTAATTCGTATGGCCCGATATCATAAGAATGGGAACACCGCGCGTGCTGCTCTTAGCTCGCAATCGCTCGATGAGATCGATACCGGAGATTCCGGGTAACATAAAGTCGCAGATGATGATGTCGAATTGTCCGTGGCGGTCGACGGCAACGAGCGCGCTTTCCGCATCGTTGCACGTAATCATTTCGTATGGGCCCTTGCGCAAGACGGTGCCGATGAGGTTGCAGACCGCCGGGTCGTCGTCGGCGATAAGAACCCGCCAATTGCGTTGGGACATCACGGGCGTTCATTCGCGTCCGCACCTCGGCTGCCTCGCGCCGGCTCGTGATAGTTTAGTAAAATTTACTCCAGAATGAAACCGCGCGCGACAGGTTACTTTTTTTTCTTTGCGACGGTCGTGCTGATCGGCGCCGTTCTCGGCCCAATCGTCGGCGTACTCGTCACCGTCGCGCCGACGGAAGCCGTGCGCGCGTTTGCGCGTCCCACAGCCGCCGATGCGCTGCATGTTTCGCTGCTCGCCTCGACGATTGCTACCGCAATCGCAACGCTCGTCGGGGTACCCGCGGGGTATTGGCTGGCGCGATATTCGGGCCGCGTTTCCTCGGTCGCGATATTCGTTCTCGCGCTTCCGCTTGCGCTGCCCCCGGTTGCTTCCGGCATCGCGCTGCTTGCAGTCCTCGGAACTGCAACGCCTGCGGGCACGTGGCTCGCTTCGGTCGGCGTGACGGTGCCCGATACTTTTGCGGGCGTCGTGGCCGCCGAGTTCTTTGTTTCGGGATCGTTCGTGGCGATCGCTTCAATGGCGGCTTTCTCGGCCGTTGACCCGATCTACGAGGACGCGGCGCGAACGCTCGGCGCGAGTGACTGGGCCATTTTCTCGCGAGTAAGTTTACCGGCTGCGGCACGCAACATCATCGCGGGAATCGCGTTTGCATGGCTGCGAGCGGTCGGCGAATACGGCGCTACGAGCATCGTTGCCTATCACCCAGCATCGCTTCCGATCGCGCTTTACGTCGCGCTCTCCGCCTCCGGAGTCCGTTCCGCGCTTGCGTTGACGTACGGATTCGTCGCGCTCGCCGCACTCGTGCTTGCAATACAGTGGTTTTTGCGCCGTCGCGTCGTAGTGTAGTCCCGATATGGCATTGATCGACAAGCTTCTCGCTCCTGATTCCTCGTTCCAAAAAAACTTCTTCTTTCTCGCCCGCCGCTTCGTAGCGGGCGAAACGATCGAATCGGCAATTCAGGCGGTGCGCTCGCTCAACGCACGCGGAATGTCCGCGACGCTGGACTTCCTCGGCGAGGACGTGCTCGAACGGAACGCCGCGATCGCCACGCGCAACGCCTATTTCGATATTCTCGATGCCGTTAACCGAAGCGCCGTCGACACCAACGTGTCGGTGAAATTGACGGCTATGGGACTGCTCGTCGACGAAGATTTTGCCCTCGATAACTTAGAACAGGTTTTGGAACGAGCGCAGCGCAATGCCGACCCATTCGTACGCATAGACATGGAAGGATCGGCCGTTACCGAAAGCACGCTGCGCTTAGGGGCACGCGCTTTCGAACGGCACGCAAATGTCGGTATCGTTCTTCAAGCATATCTTAAGCGCACGCAGAGCGACGTGGCTCGGGCGATCGAACTGCGCCAACGCGTGCGGCTCTGCAAGGGCGCCTACAACGAACCCCCGGAAATCGCGTATAAAGACATGCCGGATATTCGAGTGCACTATCTAGAACTTGCCAAAGAGTTATTAGGCCGCGGGAACTATCCGGGAATAGCGACGCACGACCACGGCCTCATCGATGCGGTACGCGCGTTCGTTCAACAACGTGAGATATCCCCGGACCGGTTCGAATTTCAGATGCTTTACGGTTGCCGCCCGCAGCTCCAGCGCGAACTCGTTTCCCAAGGATATCGCGTCCGCATCTACGTGCCGTTCGGAACGCATTGGGCGGGCTATTTTTACCGCCGCGTCATGGAACGGCGCGAAAACGCATTTTTCGCACTGAGCTCGATGTTTTCGCGGTAAAGCAGCCGCATGCGCGCAGTGGTTCTAATCGCAACGCTTTCTGAAATCGCGCGTGTAATTTTTAGCGGTCTCTTACAGCGAGATATCGGGGATGCGCTCGATACGGATTACTCTATCCGACTCGACGAGCCGGCCCAGAACGTCCGTCCCGCCGGTTACTTGACCGAAAACCGAAAAGTCATTGTCGAGATGATACTGCGGGGAAAGCGTGATGTAATATTCCGATCCGGCGGAATCTCGCTTGGGCGTGTTCGTCTTGGCATCGTAATCCAAGCCCATTGAGATCACGTAGCTGCTCTGCTCCACCGGGTTTTGCTCTGCACCGATCGTATAGCCGGGCCCGGGGGCCTTCTTGGCATCCGTTTCGCCGGTTTGAACGACGAAGTCCGGCACGATGCGAAACCAGGGATTGTTGCTGTAAAATCCGTTGCGGGCGAGATTTAAGAAATTCAGCGTCGTAACCGGCGCCCATTCGGGATAGAGAACGACGTAGATATTCCCGCGCGTCGTTACGATCCGCACTCGCGGATGCATTCCTCGAGCCGGTCCGGTCATGTCGCTCGCGGCGTGCGGATCGATTGCCGGTTCGACGATAGCGTCCTGTAGTTTAGGCTTCGTCGGTTTTGCGCGTTTTATGGTGCCGAGTGCGGGCAATGCGGCCAGACGATCGGCGACCGGGGCCGGCGTTCGAACCCATCGCGGAAGGCTCGTCCAATGATCGGTGGGTTTTTGGCCTTGCAGCGCGCGGATCGATTCGGCGGTTTGCTCTTGAACGCGCCACGACGGGTCGCGTAGGAGCGGACGCAGCATCGCAATGACCGAGCGATCTTTTAACCTGCCGTACGCGCGCACGGTTTCGATACGCACCACCTCGTCGGGATCGCGCAGGTGAGCGGTAAGAATGCTCGCCGGCACACGGGCTGCGTACCGGCGGAATATCGTCCACATAAGGCGTTCCCGCACGGAATCGTCACGTTCATTGCGCAATGCCGACACGAGCGCCGACTGCGCGGCCTTAGCCGCCGTTCCGTCGGCGAAGAAGCTCAACGAGATTGCGGCGCGTCCGCGCACGATGGGATCGCGGTCGGCCGTCAGCGCGGTCTCTACCGAACGTTCCGACGTCGTTTCCGCGGGCCCGAGCTTAGCTGCAGCTTCGTAACGCCCCAGAGCATCCACCGCGGCTAGACGTACCGCGCCGGAGGGGTCGGTCTTGGCCAAGTCGGCGATCGTGCCCGCAGCCGAACCGGCGCCGATCAATCCGAGCCCGTACACACTCAACGCGCGGACCGCCTGCCGCCGATCGAGCATCCCTCGCTCCAAGAGCGGAATACCCGCAAGGTTGCCTGTGCGACCTACGGCTAGCGCCGCGCGAGCCGCCGTCGCTTCATCGTTCGAGCGCATCAGCGTCGCAAGCGAACCGTTGCCTAGCGAACGAGCCTGTTCCAGCAGCAATATCTGTCGCGGAATCGTAACCATCGTCGCCGCCAAAATCAGCGAAAGCAATAACCTCAAAGCGTAACCCCCAAACCTTTAGGCCCGAACTCGCGTTCTAGTATATGCAACGGTCGCCGTCCTCCCAGAACGGCGCGAGAAGGTAGTACATACAATCATGGCAGTCCCAGAGGTCCCCAAGAAAGCGAGCGGCATGTCCGTTCGCGAAGCCGGCCAAAAAGGCGGCGAAACCGTCAAGAAAAAGTACGGGCCGGAATTCTACGAGCAAATCGGCCGCAAAGGCGGTCTCGCGACGAAAGAAGCCCACGGTCACGAATTCTACGAGCAAATCGGTAAGAAAGGTGGAAAGAAAGGCGGCGAGGCGACTCGCGATCGCTATGGTCCAGATTTCTACGAGCGGATCGGACAAAAAGGTGGCCAGAAAGTCAAGCAACTCATTGAAGAAGGTAAACGAGCGGCCGCCGCTGCGGCAACGACGCTCGAAAACCCGGAAAAACGCGCCAGTTAACTTCGGTGCGACCATCGCGGCGGGCGCTCTGCTCGCCGCGCTGCTGCCGCTGAGCGGGGCGCGCGTACTCGCCGTACCCGTCAGCACACCGGCTCCGGGATACGTTCCGACGCCCAAAACCAGCGCTCTCGCGGGGACGCTTCCGATCGATTCAAGCATGATTTTCGTGCTTGACGATCCCATTTCGTCGATCTCGTCGCGCAAGAACGATATCGTCCGGGCGCATCTTAAAGACGCGCTGATTATCGGCGGAGTCACGGTAGCACCCGCCAATTCGCCGGTGCAGATCGACATCTTAGACGCAGAAGCGGCGCAGATGGGTGACGTGTACGGTTTTGTCGACATCTACTTCCGCTCGCTGCATCTGCCCGGCGGCCGCACCGTGCCGCTGCGCGCGCCTACTTCGCATCTAACGGTCAACGTCAGTGCGGGGCACGAAAGTACCGTCGGCGCCGAAGACACCGTCGGCGACATCGTCATTCCGTATCACGTGCTCTATCGCGCTTTTCGCAAAGGGCGCAACTTCGTGCTCGGAACCGGCTCGGAGATACGGGCGCGCACGCAGGCAACGATCAGCGTAACGCCCAACGGCGGTTTTGCAATCGCTACGCCGGTTCCCATTGTGATCGGCGGAGGGACTCCACATCCAACCTTTAGCGCGGTGCCGCTCGCAACGCCGGCGGAGAAATACATGCCGCATACCGCCGCACCCAAACCGACTCCAACCTCGACTCCTCTCCCTAGCCCTTCGCCGCAACAATCGCCGACTCAACACTAGAAAGAATAGGTAGGGCCATGTTCGGTCGTTTTCTTACCGCAATCGCTGCAGCGCTACTCGTTACTACCGGCTTCTCTGCCGCCGCCGTTCCCGCTGCCACGGCGGCTCCCGGACCCAAGCCCCACGGCCCCGAGATTGCATTCGTGAGTTCGATTCAAAAAGACTTGATGGCACGTTTCCCCACGCCGGCGGACGCCGAAAAGGCCGGATATTTCCGCTACACGAACGAGGACAATACAGGGTCCATCAGTTACGCCAATCTCCAGTGGCAGAGCGCCGACGCAAAGAGTCCAAGCCAGCTCTGGTACGACGTTAACGGCAACTTACTCGGCGCCGACTTTTCGGTTCTTATGACAAACTCGCCGAAACCGCCCCACCTGTGGGGCATCAATCCCGCGCGCTGGCAGAGCTTTGACGAACACGTTCATTACGTGGTGGCCGACACGTCGGCGAAAGAAACGTACGGGGCCACGAGCGTGAAGAAATTCGTCGCGGCCGGCGGCAGTTTAACCGATCCTAAAGCCGCTACCATCGTGAAGATGGGACGTGCCAAAGACGCGAGCCTCATCTCGCACGTCTTCGTCTTCCCGGCGCTCTGGGATCTGATCGTGTGGGTGAAACCCAATCCCAACGGGGCATTTGCCGAGAAGAACCCGCTCGTTACGCCGAGCGCTAATGCCGAAAAGGACTCGATGTAGTCTTCACTACGGCGTCGAGCATTTTTGATTGGCGACGTCGTAGGCAATGTCGATGGCCTTTGATTCGGATTGCACGATCAGATCGCGCCGGCCGTCGAACCGAAGATAGGCCTTGATGTCGCTCATCTCTTTCGGCATTTCGATTGCATCGAGAGTTCCTAAAGGACGATCGCCCAAATTCATATTCGCATCCATCATGGCTTGGGCGAGATTCGTTAAATCGATCGATAGCTGACGCTCTTTGGAATACGCAGACTCGAGCGCCGCGGCAGAATCGGAGGTCTGCGACGCCGCCTTCGCATCGCCCGTTTGCGACGCTGCTTCGCGTACTGCTCGAATCTGCAGCGCGATCCCCGGAAGCGACGCGGCAATCTGATCGTTCGCGGCTACGATTGCGGCACGCGCTTTTTGCAGGCGATTGGCATAGTCGGGGTGCGAGAAAGCCTCGTCGATCTCGACGAGGCCGCTGTTAACAATCTCGAGATTGCGGTTGTTTCCGCTCAGCGGCACGAATGCCGCATTGAAGTGTTGCGCGAGCGCATTGCAAAACGGCGATGACTTCACCGTGACGATGGTACGTAGCGGTGCGGGGGCAGCCGCCGTGGAGACGGCGGGCGCGGGGCTGCCGGTCGGAACGACGATGCCGAGAATCGCGCTCAGCAGCAGCTCGGAGGCAAAGATCATTCTCCGCCGGTCCTATTCGTTGCTCCAGTAGTCCTTGAGCGCCTTACCGCGGCTAGGATGGCGCAGTTTACGCAGAGCCTTCGCCTCGATTTGCCGTATGCGTTCTCGTGTCACTCCGAACTCTTGACCGACTTCCTCGAGCGTACGCTGATGACCGTCTTCTAAGCCGAAGCGCAGCACGAGCACCTTGCGTTCGCGCTCGGTCAGATTCTGCAGCACGTCCTGCATCTTTTCTTTGAGCAACATCACCGACGCCGCTTCGGCAGGCGCGACCGCTTCCTGGTCTTCGATGAAGTCGCCAAGATGCGAGTCTTCTTCTTCGCCGATCGGCGTTTCGAGCGAGATCGGTTCCTGCGAAATCTTCATAACTTCACGGACTTTTTCCGGGGTGAGCGCCATCGCTTCGGCGATCTCTTCGACGCTCGGCTCGCGTCCCAATTCCTGCAAGAGTTGGCGCGAAATTTTGATGAGCCGGTTGATCGTCTCGACCATGTGCACCGGTATGCGAATCGTGCGGGCTTGATCGGCGAGCGCGCGCGTAATAGCCTGCCGAATCCACCACGTAGCATACGTCGAGAACTTATATCCCTTGCGATAATCGAACTTTTCGACAGCCCGGATGAGCCCTAAATTTCCCTCTTGAATGAGATCCAGAAACAGCATTCCGCGACCAACGTATTTTTTGGCAATCGATACCACGAGACGCAGATTCGCTTCCGTGAGCTGGCGCTTGGCTTCGTAGCCGATCGTCAC
The DNA here is from genome assembly GCA_030854045.1 of Vulcanimicrobiota bacterium. Lineage (GTDB taxonomy): Bacteria > Vulcanimicrobiota > Vulcanimicrobiia > Vulcanimicrobiales > Vulcanimicrobiaceae > JALYTY01. The sequence continues at coordinate 15,018 of JALYTY010000019.1, forward strand.
GATTGAGGAATCGGCGGTGCCGTTGCGCCCCAATTCCAATTCGCCGGCTTCAATACGCATCGCAAGCGACTTCTCTTGCTCCATTGAAAGCAGCGGTACGCGACCGATCTCTTTGAGATACATGCGAACCGGATCGTCGAGCGAGAGTCCGTCGGGAATCGGCTCTTCGCGCTCGACTTCGCTCTCGGGCTTCTCTTCTTTCGTCTCGTCGACGATGTCGATGCCGTTCGAGGTGATCTCTTCGAACAGGCCGTCGATCTCATCGGGGTTGACGTCGTCGAGAGCATCGAATGCCGTGTTGATCTCTTCATACGTGAGCGTACCGCGCTGCTTGCCGCGCACGATAAGCTTCTTCTTCAATTCTTCGAGCGTCAGCGTGGGCTGCGCTTCGGCCACCGCTGCGGCCGCTTTTTTACGTGCCATTTAGACGTCACCCCCTCTCTTTTGCACGATCGCACTGCGTATCGGCGTTGCTCCGTTATTGTACCGTTGCGCAGGGCGCCGAGCCGTATGCCGGCGGATTGCTGCCTTACTTACTTCGTTTCTTATCGGTTTTCTTCTATCTTTTAAGTTTGGTCACGAGACGATCGTACTCTTCGCGCAGCTCCGTGGAGACCGTATGGCCCTGCGAGAGCAGTGCGTCGATATTACCCGAGAGTTCTCGATAGCGCTCGCGTTCGTCCTCGAGCTGCAGACGTTGCACGACCCGATCGAGATGAGCCCTACGCTCTTCGCGATCGCCGTACCGCACGATCGAGCTGCGATCCCGCACGCCGAGCTCGGAGAACACTCCGGCAACTTCTTCGTCCGAGGCGCATAGCGCAAAGACATCCGCCGTATCGCGCAGTTCATCCGCGTGCTCGACGACGCGCTCGTACGCCCGCCGGTAGACGTCGTTGCGAAATCTCTGCGCCGCTATTCGATCGTCGTACTCGCGAGCGAGCAAGGGGTCTTCCAGAATTATGCTGAGCACCTCACGCTCGAACGAAAGCGGCTCCAGCCGTGGGCGGTGCCGACTCCACGCCGCATCCGAACGCTTCGCAAAGTTGGCACTGTTGGCGAGGAACCGGCTATTCCGAAGGTCGTCTACGTTTACCTTTAGCCGTCCGGCGACATAGACGCGCCAGCGATCCCATTCTTCCCGGGGCGTCATTTCGCGAATCAACGCTTCGGCTTTCCTGGCGATCGTCGACCGCGACTCGAAACCGCCGCTCAGCCGGTCGATCTGCGGGTCCAGCTTGAACTCAATCGACGGCTTAGCCGACGCCAGCAGGTCCCGGAACGCTTGCGCGCCCCACTTTTGAATGTAGCTGTCGGGATCGTCGCCGCCAGGTAGGGATACGATGCGAACGCTCGATCCGGCGTCCGCTATCACCTTAGATGCGACATCGACGGCTTTGGTTGCGGCGCCGACGCCCGCGGCGTCGCCGTCGAAGCATACGAAGACTGCATCGGCATACTTTCGCAGTTCGTTGGCTTGCTTCTCCGTAAAGGACGTGCCGAGGGCGGCGACGGTATTCTCGAATCCGGCTTGGTGCAACGCGATGCAGTCGAGATACCCTTCGACTAAGATCAGGGTGCGCTCAGCTTGCGTGGCGCGCCTCGCAACGTTGAGAGCGAAAAGATGCTCGCCCTTGGTGTAGACCGGTGTCGTCGACGTATTGAGATACTTCGGCTCACCCTCGCCGAGAATGCGGCCGCCGAAGGCGATCACTTCGCCGGTCGTAGCGTACGTCGGCACCATCAGACGGTCTCGGTAGAAATCGTAATAGCCGCCGCTTTGTCCCGCTTTTATCAGGCCCGCCTTTGCTGCCGACTGCAGATCGACGCCGTTGCGGCGGAGGTCGTCCGTTAACCCGCTCCAATCGTTCGTCGCGTAACCGAGGTTGAACTTTGCGACAATCGCATCGCCGAAGCTTCTGGCTTCACAATACGCGCGAGCAGCGGCTCCCGCCTCGGTCGCAAGCATGCGCACGAAGTATGCTGCCGCAATACGATTTGCTTCGTAGATCGCTTCTCGCTCGGTACGAGCTCGCGCCGCGCCGGGATTTTCGGGCTCCAATTCGATGCCCGCCTTGGAGGCCAACATTCGCACCGCGTCGGGAAACGTCGTGTTCTCGAGCTTCTGAACGAACGCGATGATGTCTCCCGCCGCGCCGCACCCAAAACAATAAAAATAATTCTTCTCGGAATGGACGTGAAAAGACGGCGTTTTCTCGCCATGGAAGGGGCATAATCCAACCAAATCGTTCCCGCGCGCTTTGAGCGCGACGTACTGGCCGATGAAGGTTCCGATATCGATTCGAGCGTGTAACTCGCGAATCACGGACTGGTCGAAGCGCGCCATTTCTAGTTTCGGGACATTTCGCGAATCAGCGATGATTTTCCGGTTCCGAGTTCGAGGAGGGAAGGCAGGCAAACGGAAAAGCGATGCAGGCATGAAGAGGATTTTCGATCCGGTTCATCACTTCATCGAACTCACTCCCCGGGAAGCGCGTCTTCTGGACCTGCCGGCGATGCAGCGTTTGCGGCGGCTGCGCCAGCTCGGCCTTGCATATCTGGCTTTTCCCTCGGCAGAGCACTCTCGCTTTTCGCATGCTCTGGGCGCGCTCGCAATGGGAACGCGCGCTTTCGATGAAGTCGTCCGCCACGGCCGCGAATATTTCGAAAACGAAAAAGATCTGCAGTATCAACGCAGGCTTGTTCGCGTTGCGCTGCTTCTCCATGATATCGGGCACGGTCCATTCAGCCACGCATGCGAATCGGTCCTTGGCGTGCTTCACGAAGAGCGCACTGTGGAACTGCTCGCGATGGACGACTTGCGATCGGGCATTGTCGCCCTCGACGTAGAGCCGGCGGACGTACTGGGGTTGATTCTCGGCGATCCCCGCACCCGGTACCCGGCATTGCGGGAATTGGTTAGCGGTCCGAATCTCGATGCCGACCGTATGGATTACCTCCAACGAGACGCATATTTTACCGGCGTGGTAAGCGGACGCTACGATGCCGAGCAGCTCGTCGCTTCAATGCGATTGTTCCAACGCGACGGTGAGGCGATTCTTGGTATCGATTCGCGAGGCGTCGTCGCGTTGGAATCGTTCGTGCTGGCGAGATACATGATGTTCGCTTCCGTATATTTCCATCACACAACGCGGCTCTTCGAACGCATCCTTCAAGACGTCTTGCGCGAACTCTGGCCGGAACCGACGATGCTCGGGCCCATCGAAGAGTTCTTGCGCTGGGACGATTTCCGCGTGCTCAACGAGCTTCGCTCGACGCACAGCGAAGCGGCCGGCGCGCTTCGCGAGCGCGTTCGCATCTACGCACTCGCCGCGGAGTTCAATGCCGAACTCGACCTTCGCGCGTACGAGGCATGCGAAACCGCGCTTCGGGAACGCTACGGAGACGATGCGGTGTGGGCGGACGAACAGTCGCAAGTACTGCACCGGCTGCCTTTGGGCTTCCAAAACAAAAACCGGACGGTGTGGGTCGGCACCCCGTCCGGTATCGTCGATGCGCGCGATGCATCGGACCTGATCAAGAAGTTATCGGGAAAAGCGTATTGGCGCAAACTCTTCGTGCGGCGCGATCGAGCCGATGCGCGCGAAGCCAGAAGAGTTTGCGCCGAACTTATACGTTCCTTACGTTAGGGGCGCGGGGTCCCCGGAGCGTCGTCGCGCGCCTGCTCGAGTTCGGCGCGAGCGCGCTGCATGTCGGAGATCGCGGTGACGCGGTGGCCGCCGTAGTCACGCTGATCGCGCTGCAGTTCGTCGATCATCCGCTCGATGTTGTGGCGAACGATCATTAGGTTAGAATTGCTGCGGCCCTGTCCGCGCTTTCCCCAGTTGCGGTCGCTGCCGCCGCTAGGTCCGCCCGCCTTGAAGCAGCCTGCGGAGTCGTGGGATCCGGTCACTGCCGATTGTTCGGCTGCCGCCAGTTCCGTGCGAGCCGCCTGAAGGTCGCCGATTGCCGTGACGCGGTGCCCTTGATAGTCGTGCTGATCGTGTTGAAGCCGGTCGATCGTGCCGTCCAAGCGGCGGCGAACGTGGCCGATGTTATGTCCGCTGCCGCAATCGTTGCGCATCTGCATGCGGGGTGCCGCGGTGGCTCCGTTCATCACTTGAGCGGAAGCGATGCCTGAGAAGCTTGCCGCCAACGTTGCGATAATTGCCGGGGCCATGAATTTATGAATACGGTTCATGTATGTCCTCCAGTTGTCCGGTTGAATTCCGGAACTTACATGCGATTAACGCCTAGTATCTTCTGCGCGTTCCCGGAAGACATGAAACCTGTGTTAAAGAGGTTTCCTGCACTGCAGGGATTCGCCTATCTCAACGTTCCAAGTGTTGATTGGGCCGCTGCAAGCCTTGCAATCGGGACGCGATACGGCGAGGCGGAGACGTAGTCAAGGTTAAGACTGTCGCAGAATGCCACGCTGCTCGGCTCGCCGCCGTGTTCGCCGCAAATGCCGATTTTCAGGTGAGGACGCGCTTCCCGCCCAAGCCGCACCGCCTGCTGCATGAGAGAACCCACGCCTCGACGATCCAACACTTGAAACGGATCGTCTTTGAGAATCTTCTTTTCGAGATATTGCGGAATGAAAGCGGCTTCGGCATCGTCGCGGCTGTAGCCGTACGTGGTCTGCGTAAGATCGTTCGTCCCGAAGGAGAAAAATTCAGCGATCTGCGCGAGATCGTCGGCCACCACGCACGCGCGCGGCAATTCGATCATCGTGCCGATGCGGTACGCCAAAGAGAGTTGGGCTTCACGCAGCACCTCGTCGGCAATGACTTTCGCCGCATCGTAGGTCCAACGCATCTCTTCTTTCGTCCCGACGCCGGGGATCATGACTTCTGGCCGTGCGTCGACGCCGCGCCGCTTCAATTCCACCGCCGCTTCAAAGATGGCTCGCACCTGCATTGCGTAAATTTCGGGATAGACGATCCCTAACCGGCATACTCGCAAGCCTAACATCGGATTCTGTTCATGCAACTGCTGCACGCGCTTTAGAACGGCCGCTTTTTCGATGTAGTCCGGCGAGTCGACTCCATTGCGAAGGCGTAATTCGGTCGTTTCAACGAGCAGCCGCTCGAGCGAAGGCAAAAACTCGTGCAGCGGCGGATCGAGCAAACGGATGGTGACGGGATAACCGGCCATTGCATGCAATATTCCGACGAAATCTTCACGCTGGAACGGAAGCAATTTTTGCAGCGCCTCGGCGCGCGCTTCATGCGTGTTAGCAAGAATCATCCGCTGCACGATCGGAAGGCGATCTTGCTGCATGAACATATGCTCCGTCCGGCATAACCCGATGCCCTGCGCTCCCATCTCGCGCGCTTTGCGCGCGTCCTCGGGCGTGTCGGCGTTTGCCCAGACTTCCATACGCCGTACGTCGTCCGCCCAAGACAAGAATGTCGCAAGCCACTCGGGAAGTTTCGACGGCGCAGCGATGAGGTCGAGCTTGCGCGCGATAACATCGCCGGTCGTGCCGTCGATCGTAATCCAATCGCCTTCGCGCAACATGGCGTTGCCGATCTTGAGCACCTTATTGCGCCGGTCGATTTCGAGCGACTCGCAGCCGGCGATGCACGGCTTGCCCATGCCGCGTGCGACGACGGCTGCGTGAGAGGTCGCTCCACCTTTAGCCGTGAGCACGCCCCGAGCGGCGATCATTCCATGGACGTCGTCGGGCGTGGTTTCCATGCGCACCAGGATCGTATCGCTGCCGCGTTCCTTCCACGCCACGGCATCGTCCGCGGTAAAAACAACTTGTCCCGCCGCAGCACCGGGCGAAGCGTTGAGACCTTTGCAGGCCACATCGAAGTGCTGCTTCTTGTCGATGCGCGCGTGAAAGAGCTGATCGAGCGATTCGGCGCTCACGCGCCCAACGGCGGTGCGACGGTCGATGACTCCTTCGGCAACCATGTCGAGCGCTATCTTTACCGCGGCTTCGGCACTTCGTTTACCGGTGCGATTCTGCAGCATGAAGAGCTTTCCGCGTTCTACCGTGAACTCGAGGTCTTGCATCTCTTTATAGTGCGCTTCGAGACGATTCGCGATGCTCTCGAACTGACGGTAGATCTCCGGCTGCGTTCGGCGAAGATCCGATATCTTTTCCGGCGTTCGAATTCCGGCAACGACGTCTTCGCCCTGAGCGTTCGTGAGATACTCGCCGAACAGCACTTTTTCGCCCGTATTGGGATCGCGCGTAAACGCAACGCCGGTACCCGAGTCGTCGCCCATGTTGCCGAAGACCATCTGCACGATGCTGACCGCGGTTCCCCAGTCATCGGAGATTTTGTTGAAGCGACGGTAGTCGATCGCGCGTTTAGAGTTCCACGAATGAAAGACGGCTTCGATCGCAAGCGAAAGCTGTTCGTCAACGTCTTGCGGAAACTCCCGATGCGCCTCTTCCCGTACGATGTCCCGGAACGTTCCAACGAGCATTCTCCAGGAGTCTGCGTCCAAGTCGGGATCGTTCGTAATTCCGAGCGCTTCTTTACGCGCCGCGATGTGCTCTTCGAAGAGATCTTTGTCCAACCCGAGCACGACGGAAGAGAACATCATGATGAAGCGCCGGTACGCATCCCAGGCGAAGCGTTCGTTTCCGGTAAGTGCCGCGAGGCCCTCGACCGTGCGGTCGTTGAGTCCCAGATTAAGGATCGTATCCATCATCCCGGGCATGGAAATCCGCGCGCCGCTGCGCACCGAAACCAAGAGCGGATCGCCGGGATCGCCGAAGCGCTTGTTCGTTTGAGATTCTAATTCTCGAACCGCAAAGTTGATCTGCGACGAAAGCCCATCCGGAAACGCGCCTCCCGCTTCGTAAAAGCGAAGGCAGGCTTGGGTCGTAATCGTAAACCCGGCCGGCACCGGCAAGCCGGCACGGGTCATCTCGGCGAGGCCGGCGCCTTTACCCCCGAGCAACTCCTTCATCGCGCCGCTGCCCTCTTCGAAAAAATAGACATACTTCGTCATAGCGGTCGTAACGTGCTCAGCGGGACGTTTCAGAAGCGGGGTAAGCATAGGTAACGACCTCCGGAACGAGTGGTGTCATATCGAAGAACGGGCTCTTCCAAACGCCTGCGAGAGGTACGACGCCAGCGCCTCGGACCCGATGCGCTCCTGCAGCATAGAATCGCGCTCCCGCACGGTTACTGTTCCATCGTCGAGCGTCTGATAATCGACAGTAACGCAAAACGGCGTTCCGATTTCATCTTGACGCCGATAAAGCTGCCCGATGTTGCCTTCATCGTACTGCGTTCGATAGAGCGGCCGCAAGCCTGCTTCGATCGAACGAGCCTTTTGGACCATATCGGGTTTATTGCGAGCCAGCGAAAAGACCGCGGCCTGCACCGGTGCGATGAAGGGATGGAACCGCAGCACGAGGCGTTCAATCTCCTTGCCGCCGGTGTCGACCGTTTTCTCGCGCTCGCAGGCGTCGACGAGCATCGTGAGCGTGGTCCGGTCCATGCCGGCGGAGCTTTCGATTAAAAGCGGGGTGTAATGCCGTTTTGCGGCCTCATCGAAAAAGCGAAGGTCCTTCCCGGAGAGAGCCATGTGCGCGTCGAGGTCGTAGGTTCCGCGATGCGCGATGGACTCGAGTTCGCCCCAGCCCCACGGAAAAAGATACTCGACATCGATTCCGGCTTTCGCGTAGTGCGGACGCTCCTGTTCGGTCAGTTCGTAGAAGCGAAGCCGGTCGGCTTTGACACCGTAGTCGGAGTACCAGGCTTTACGGCGCTCGACCCATTGGCGGAACGCCTCCATGTCGTTGCCGTCATCGGGAACGAAATATTCCAGTTCGGCTTGCTCGAATTCGCGAACGCGGAACGTGAAATTGCCCGGCGTAATCTCGTTGCGGAACGATTTTCCTACCTGCGCTATTCCAAAGGGCGGCCGTTTGCGTGCGGTCTGATACACGTTCTTGAAGTTTACGAAGATACCCTGAGCGGTCTCCGGGCGCAAAAACGCGCTCGATGCCGTATCTTCCATCGGACCCACCTGCGTCTTCATCATCAAATTGAAGTTGCGGGGCTCCGTGAAACTCTCTTTGCTGCCGCAATCGGGACACTGGTGCGCGTCTTTGAGATGATCGAGGCGAAAACGATGCTTGCAGACCCTGCAGTCTACGAGCTTGTCGTGGAATGCATCGATGTGTCCCGACGCTTTCCACGTGAGGGGATGCATGATGATCGACGAATCGAAACCCACGACATCGTCGCGAAGTTCGACGGTGTCGCGCCACCAGGCGTTCTTGACGTTGCGTTTGAGAATCGCTCCGAGCGGTCCGTAATCCCAGAAGCCGTTGAGTCCGCCATAGATCTCACTCGATTGGAAGATGAATCCTCGACGCTTGGCAAGTGCCGTGATTTCATCCATCGTGACGCGCTGGCCCGATATTGGCGAATCCATAAGGGGAAGTCAAGTTAAGTAAGCGGGGCAAAATCCCCGCCGCGACCGGCACTCTATGCCGGCCTTCCGCGGGCCCGTCCGCAGCCGTTTTCCCGGGACGATACCGGGTTTCGGCGAGAGCGAGGCTGCGCCGGCGACGGCCGCTTCCGCGCGACTGGACTTACATAAATATCGGCAAAGCCCGCGCAAGCTCGTTGATCGGTTTGAGGTCTTTGCCGTCGCGCGCGACAAAAGCGACGTCGTTGCCCTGTAATATATCGGAGATCCAAGCTACGTCGCTTCTAATCATTGAACCAAACGCAAGAACCGGTTTCGTACGGCCGACTTCCGCTCGGTACCGCACGGAGTAGTCGAACAACTGCCCCATTCCGTAACGCATGCGGTCGACCGATGAGAGCGGTCTGGTCAGACTCTTGACTTCGACCAAAAGCTTCTGCTCACCGAAAGTCGCAAGAAGATCGACATTATTATTGAACAGACAAGAGCCGCCGCTGCGATCGACGAGTCGCTTGAAGAGACTCAGCGTATCCTGATGGTCGGCCCGAGCCCGTTCTTGGAGGGCCGCGGATTCTTGTACATCGGGAACCGAACCGTTGGGACGATATCCGGTCCCCGGCGGCACGGCGTGCAATGGACGAAATGGATCGCGCGGCGGCATTAACAGGGGCGACGCGCGTCCTGCGATCACATCGGAAACGGTTGGCATTTCACCGAACATCGCGCCCGTAAGTCCGGCTGCCGCGAGTATTCGGTAAAAATCGAGATCGTCGACGTGTCGGATCGAACGACCCTGGAAGGCGCTACGATTATGAAAGCCGGACTCGTACATTCTCCCCAACGGGTCTTCGTACGGCACGGGAAAAGCGAAGGGAACCGGCCGTTCTATATCGACGAAGCGATGATCGGCATCATCGCGATCCGGATAAATTTCACCCAGCTCTCCGCAGCCGAAGTACGAACTTCCCTGGCCGGAAGCAGAGCCACGGGACGGGCGATAATAGACGAAGCGTTCTCCGCCTCGAATCTCATCGAAATACTTTCGCGGATAGTGATAGACGGAAAATTCCGTATCCTTGTATTGAGGATCGTCTTGCCAAGCCCGTTGCATCAGCACGATCGGCATAAACAATCGTTCAGACGACGGAGGCCGATTCCTTTCACTTCACAGTTTTCGCGAGAAGCTTAAAACGCTTTACGCCCGGAAAGTTCTCGGTAATCGCGGCGTTCCTCGGCGAGGCGTCGCGCGTAAGCAACGCGATGCCTCCGTAATCTGCGCGACGTTCCGCGCATATCTTGCGCCGCGGGTTACGGGCATGTTGCTATTTTGCTGCGGGATACGCCTTTGGCTGCGTCTCGGCGCGTAACTGTCCGCATGCCGCCGATATGTCGCGTCCCATGTTTTTGCGAACCGTCGTAGGAACGCCGGCCGCATGGAGGATCGCCGCGAATTTCCAGATGCGTTCGTCCTGCGTTCCCGCAAACGGGCCGTCGGGCGTGGAGTTATAGGGAATTATGTTGACGTGATAAATGTGCCCGCGCATGAGCGCGGCAAGTTCGCGGGCACATTCGTCGGTATCGTTGACGTCTGCAAGCATGACGTATTCGAAAAAAACTTTACGGTTCGTTTTCTCGACGTAACGTTCGCAGGCGGCCATCAACGATTCCGTATCGAACTTGCGATTGACCGGCATGATCGTGCTTCGTACTCGATCGCTCGGAGCGTGCAGCGAAATCGCGAGGTTTACCTGCAAGCCCTCGTCGGCAAACCGGTCGATTTTATCGACGAGTCCAACGGTAGAAATCGTAATGTGGCGATGACCGAGGCCCAGACCGGCCGGGTCCTGCAATAACGCAACGGCACCCATCACCGCTTCGTAATTATGAAACGGCTCGCCCATTCCCATGAATACCACATTCGTAATTCGCTTGTCCCGCTTACCGAGTTCGCGCGCGAAGAACAACGCTTGATCGAAAATCTCCGTTGAGTCGAGATTTCGGGTGAAGCCGGCTTGTCCGGTCGAACAGAACGCGCACGCAAACGCGCATCCTGCCTGCGACGAAATGCATACGGTCGTGCGGTCGCCGTAGTGTTCCATAAGAACCGCTTCGACTTCATTGCCGTCGCGAAGCCGGAAAAGGCCCTTCGTCGTTTGCCCGTCGCCCGAACGTTGGACGATGGCCGGCTCGATCGACGAAAAAGAAAAACCGACGTCGCGAAGCTGCGAACGCAATTCCTTCGGAAGCGTCGTGACGCTAACGATCTCATCGGTCAGTTCTTTGGCTGCAGCCCGGTAGATTTGCTTGAGCCGATACGGCTTAAGATCGTACGATCGCGCGAACTCTTCTACGCCGGAAAAACCGGCCCGGCGCGAGACATCGCCGAACCAGATGGCTTGGGGATCGCGAATCATGGCGGTTCATTGTAACACATCGGCGCAATAACAATACAAAAGGAAAACGTCATCTACCCGATTCCGGCTCGGTGAATAATGCGTGCTGTTCGGGTTCGGCCACAACGTCGCGCGTGCGCTCGAGCTTCTCCCTGACGGCCTTGAGATCGTTCCAGATCAAGCGCTTCACGGCGTTTAATTCGCCGCCCGTTTGCCGGAGCACGTATGCCGGGTGAAAAGTCACCATCAACGGAGTGTCGCGCGGACCGCCGTACCAGACGCCTCGGCCCTTCGAAATTGCAAACTCCTTACCCAGGAACGACTTCGCGGCGGCAGCGCCCAAAGCAAGGATAGCTTCGGGCGCTATGACGTCGATCTGCTCTTCTAAATACGGACGGCAATTCGCCATTTCGGTCGGATCGGGCGCGCGGTTTTTCGGACCTCGGGCGCTTGCCAGCGTCGGGCGGCACTTCACGGTATTGCAAATGTATACGTCCTCGCGAGCAAGGCCGATTGCGCCAAGCATCTTATCGAGCAATTGGCCGGCCCGGCCGACGAACGGCCGTCCCAGCAAATCTTCGGTTTCACCGGGGCCCTCGCCGACCACCATAAGCCGGGCGCAGGAATCGCCTTCGCCGTAAACGTTGTTGCGGCGCTCGAATCCGATCGCGCACTTACGACAAGCCGTCGCGACCGCGGCTGCGCGCCCAAGCAGCCGCTCCCGGCGGGCGCGTTCTTCGAGCGTTCTCACGCGAACTCGTCCGCAACGACAAAAACCGCTTCGCCGAAGGCCACCACTTTGCACGAACCGTCGGCGCCTTCGGATACGTGAAAACTCAGTCCGATAACGGCATTGGCTCCGCAGGCATCGGCGCGCTCGTGAAGGCCGTCGAGCGCTTGAGAACGCAAATGTTCGGCGTCGGTAAGATACTCACTCGGCGAAACACCGATCAGCATCCCGAGACTTCGGAACGTCGAGCGAAAGCGGTTGCGGGGACGGGATGCGATTCCGGAGACGTAGCCGAAGCGGCGCTCCACCCGGTAACCGCTCAGTTCTTCAAAGGTGACGATGTCTTCACGGGCGACCATCGACGATACGATTTCACCATCCGTGCTGCTCATCCGCCTCGATGCGATCGGTGACGCGATAGTGTTGGCCCCGCTCCTCCACGCACTGCGTTCCCGCGCAATTCCCGTGGATTTGGTCCTGTGCGAGTCGAACGCCGATGCGCTTTCCGCATTCGCCGCCCGCGCGCGGACGATCGCGCCGTTTGAACTACGTTCCCGAACCCGAGAGAACAGAGCGGCGATAGCAACGTTCGGCCAGGCGGTGCGCGCAAACGCATACACCCACACGCTCGTAGCAAGTGAAGATGCCGCCGGATACGACCTGGCACGCTGCGTCGGCTCGCCGGCCATAGTCGGCTTTGATAATGGCTGGGGGAAGCCGTTCAAAACCGCATGGCTTCGCACGATTCTCGATACGTCGGTTCACCGTCCCGCGGGCCACGACCGCAAAGGGCGGCACGAGTGCGAGATGCTATTTGACCTCGCACGTCCGCTCGTGAACGATATCCCGCCGTGCCGCGACGCAGCGCACTTGCGGCCCTTCGTTCTCGATTCCGACGTGCCGCGAGGTGACCGCGTCCTGCTGCAGATCAGCGATAAATGGGAACGCCTCGGAATCGCGTTCAGCGACGTCGTCCGCATGGTAAAGCTGGCATCGTCCGAGGAAAATGTTCGCGTCGTCACCGCGGAAAACGAGTTGCCCTACGCCGCTCGCCTAGCGAACGCGGCCGGAGTCGAATTGGAAGCCTTCGCCCGCCTTACCGATTGGAAAAATGCAATTGGCGGTGCGCGCGCGATAATCGCACCCGACTCCGGCGCCATTCACGTCGCGGGGATGATCGGAACGCCCACGGTTGCCGTCTTCCCCGAAGGAATGGACTTCGCGCTGCAGTCCGTGCGCTGGTCGCCGTGGGCATCGCCCTTCCGCGCGATCGCCGCAGAACCTCAGTGGCCGGAACGCGCGGTTGCGGCACTGCGGGCACTGCTCGAAGCCCAGCACAGCGCGCGATAAAGAACGACGCTTCCAAACCTTCGCACGGGCACGAAGCAAGGCGCGCGCACTGCCGGACCATATTCTTGCAAACGCGGCGAATGTGGGAAATCCGTATCGGTCAAGGCAAACGGTGTTGTAACCCGCATCCAAGCGTGCTCCGGAAACACGGTCGCGCGCGGATTCGATAACGCCAGATGCGTGTACGCCTCTTCCTGCGTCGAAACCGCTACATAGGGTGAGAGCGCGGAAAGAGCGGCGTCGAGCCGCACGTCACGCGCCTCAATGCCGCGCAGGTTTAATCCGGGATGCAGCGGGTCGGCAACGATGAATTCCACAACGCAGAGCGCGGCGCACCAGCAAAGCGCGCGGCGAGCCTGCAATTCCGGCATGCGGCGCACAACAAGCGCAAAAGCCGCAAGGACCCAGCCAATCCACGCTCCCGCGTAATGCGTGCCCATCGTAAATGTCGTCGGCATCCGCGAAAGCAGCACTTCTCCAAGCGGCAATGCGGCAAGCCACATAAGCCGCGAGCGAAACGGCAAGAATACCAGCGGAACGAACGTCAGCGCGATAAAACCCACCCGCTGCAGCAGTCCGATCGTAAGAAACGGACGTACGTCCTGCATCGTCCACGCATAGAAGCGCGAAGGCGCCCACACCGCGTGCGCCGCCGCGTGAGGCTGCACGTAGGCAAAATACTGCCAAAGCACGCAAGCCGAAAGTGCCGCAACGAACAGTCCGGCGCGTGCGAACCTCGTTCCACGAAATCGCGCGAACACGGCGACACCGGCGGCGATGAGAAAGACCGCCTGATCCTCTTTAACGCATAGCGCGAGTGCGGCGAAGCCGCAGGCCGCGACAGGAAGTCCGCGCTCGAATGCCCAGACCATCCACAAAATTGAAGCCGGAGCGAAATCGTTCTCGTGAAAGTCGTTAAACGCCAGACCCGCCAATGCCGGATACGCGAATCCAACGACCGTCGCCATGCGCGCGATCGAGACGTTTGAAGATCGCCGAACGAGCGCGTAGAGCGGCGGCAGCGTCAGCGCGCACGCGATCGACTGGAGCGCGATGAGCGCAAAGGGAGAGCGCACGAACCCGACGACCGCGCCCGCCAGGTAAAGAATCGGGGAGAAGTGATACGCCCAATGGCTGCCCTCAACGGTGTTGCAAAAACATCCGAACGCGCTCGCCGCCGTTTGCGCGAAGATTCCAAAGTCGACGAGGTTTCTGTGAACGTCGTATTTGATCGATCCAAGGACGGTAAAAGCGCCGGCGTAAACCCCGACTGCAATCCACAAGAAGCGATCGCGCACGCGCTATGCTTTTAGACTGCGGCGGTCTTGGAGGTAAGGCCAGACGAACGTATCGATATCACCGTCCAGAATGCCTTGCGCGTTTCCGGTTTCGACGTTCGTGCGGTGATCCTTGACCAGTTGATACGGCGCAAGCACGTACGACCGAATCTGCGAGCCCCATTCGTTGGCTTGGCGATCGCCGCGCAATTCACGAAGCTTCTGACTGCGTTCCTCCGCAGCGCGAAGGACGAGCTTCGCGCGTAAGATGTTCATGGCAACTTCGCGATTTTGCGCTTGCGATCGTTCCTGCTGCGATGCGACGATCGTATTCGTCGGAATGTGTATGATGCGCACCGCCGACTCGGTCTTGTTCACGTACTGACCGCCCGCGCCGCCGGATTTGAACGTTTCGAATCGCAGTTCGTCGGGCTTTATTTCGATTTCGACGGTCTCGCCGGCTTCGATTTCCGGGATAACGTCAACGGCTGCAAACGACGTATGCCTCCGGTGCGCCGCGTCGAACGGCGAGAGACGCACGAGCCTGTGCACTCCGCGTTCGCTTTCGAGCATGCCGTATGCGTTGCGGCCGCGCAAAAAAAACGTCACGGATTTAAGTCCCGCTTCTTCGGCCGGCGATTCATCGACGATCTGCGTCGAGAAGCCCTTGCGCTCGGCCCACCGCAGATACATGCGCAGCAGCATCTGCGCCCAATCAGCGGCATCGACGCCGCCTGCACCGGCATAGATACTCACGATCGCATTGTGAGCGTCGAACTCGCCATCGAAGTTAGCAGCCATCTCCAATTCGTCGATCGACGACGACGCCGATAAAATCGCTTCGTCAACTTCCGCGTCTACCGATGTATCGCCGCGAAAGAGATCGAGTAGCTCTGCGCCGTCCGCGAGGTTGCGTTCGACTGCGTCCATCTTTGCCGCCTCGTCACGCAGATCGGCAAGCTCTTTCATCGTCCGCTGCGCGTTCTCGGGATCGCTCCAAAACACATCGGCGCGCGAGCGTTCGTCCAGCTCGTTTATGCGCCGCGCCGTCCCTACGTAGTCAAAGACGCTCCTTGAGCGCGGAAAGACGTTCTGCAAGGCGAGTAATCGTGGTGATTTGCGTATCGCTCATGGCGCTGCAGCCAATTCTCGCCGCTCGTACGCCTTCCCCTTGCGCGATGCATTGCCTCGCGTGATTGAGCGGCACACAATCAACGGAGGTTTTAGGATGCTAGTACAGCCGTTCGAACGGCCGGGGGAAGCCGCGCTTCCATCGCTTCTGCAAGACGCAAATCCGCTCGAAGGCGGTTTCGGTTCGTCCACAAACGCAACGGGGTCGCCTATGCTCGACATCGTTTCCCGCTTTACGCCGCCGTGGATGAACGGCAATAACGATCCTGGGAACGGCAATGCGGCGGCGAATTCGTCTCCTTTTTGCCAGATCGGCCAATTGCTGGCGCAGCTCGTGCAGATGCTCCAGCAGTTCATGCAGGGAGGATGCGGCGGACCCGGCTCAGGCCAGCAGTATTTTCAAAATGCAACGGGCAGTTCTACCGGCGACCCGCATCTGAGCTTCGATAACAACCATTGGGACAACATGACGAGCCAGCCGAACTTGCTCGATTCAAACTCGTTCGGTGGAGGGTATCGCGTTTCAACGCAGGTTACGCCGCCGGACCAGAACGGCGTTACATACAACCGAGAAGCGACGATCGCTGCGGACTACGGAATGACGCAAGTTTCACTCGATAAATCCGGAAGCTTGACGGTGCTGCGCGACGGCGAAAACGTTGCGCTTGCGCCGGGACAAACGTTGCAGTTAGGCGACGGCGAAACGGTTGCGCGCACGCAAAACGGCGTCACGATGACCGCAACCAACGAGCGAGGCGGCTCCGTGACAACCACCCTTACCGCCAACGGCACGGGCGTGGACGTACAAACGTCGGCGAACAACGTCGACCTCGGCGGCGCACTTGTTTCCGGTAACGTCGCCCAACCGTACAAACCCGTCTACAACCGGTACGGAACGTAAAGTAAGAAAGGCGCGCGCGCAGAGCGAATAAGCCGGCGTGCGCCTTCTTTCGACGTGTGCTTTTGCTACGGCTCTTCTATCGCTTGTTCCGACCGGCGCGCGCGCGGAAGTCTATACGACTGTTGCCATAACGCCCGAAGCGTTGCTGCAGCGGGCATCTTCAGCGAGAGGCAAACTGCTCTCGCCCGCCTATCGTGAGATCGATTCGACAATCAACGGAACGCGCACGATATCCAACAACCGGCTCGTCGACGGCAACGACTATCTGGAGACGAGCACCGACGGTCCGGTGGTCAGGAGCTTCGGTTCGTTCCACGGACAAGATTGGGAAGCGAATCCTAACGGAGTCGTCGTTCGCATGTCCGGCTATGCCGCGTTGAACGATCCTTTTAGACAAGCGCTAAACGCGCCTTCATCGGCGGAGAGCGGCGCTCGTATACTGGGCGAAACAAGCGAAGCTTCACCGTCGATCGTGCTCGAGCTGCGTCCGCGCGACGTGCTGGCGCAACGCCGCTACTACGATGCTCGCACGTATCTGCTTCGCCGTGTCGAGACGCAAACGTACGACGGACACCTGCGAATTCGCGAATACGAGGACTATGAGGCCTTCAACGGGCGGCTGATTCCGCGCGTATCACGCTATCACGACGAAAGCCCGCAAAACAATTCGACCACGCGCGTCCTCACGATCGAAAAACTCGCCAAGGTTGATTCCGCGCTTTTGGCGATACCCGTGTCGAAACGCCCGTTTTCGTTTCCTAGCGACGCGTCCGTCGATATTCCAGCCACCTTCAACGCAAACGGCATCATCGTCCGGCTCAACTGCGACGGGCGCGGTCTCGATTTTATTCTGGACTCCGGCGCCTCGGGCATCGTCGTCGACCGCGAAACGGCTCGCAGCCTCGGGCTCTCGCTCTACGGGAATAACGTGATAACGATCGGGGGAGATTTTTCGATCGCTACCGCGCGTCTCTCCAACGTTTCACTCGGCGCTTTGCACGTCGCTTCCATTGCGGTCGACGTCGTGCCGTTTACGCTTTCGCTCGGCGATACGAAAGTCGTCGGCCTGCTCGGCGGCGACTTTTTCTCCAGTGGCGCGGTCACCATAGATTTCAAAGATCAGCGCGTCAGCATCGCACCGCATCT
Organism: Vulcanimicrobiota bacterium; assembly: GCA_030854045.1. Classification (GTDB taxonomy): domain Bacteria; phylum Vulcanimicrobiota; class Vulcanimicrobiia; order Vulcanimicrobiales; family Vulcanimicrobiaceae; genus JALYTY01. Next base: position 32,358 of record JALYTY010000019.1, read on the forward strand.
CGATGCCCCGCCCAGCGGTTTTTCGAAAATCTCCATCGATACCGATCGGTACGTGCCGATGTTTCCGGCAGCGTTTAACGGCAAGAACGGACATTTCGTCGCCGACCTCGGGGCTACGTCTACCGTTCTCTTCCCGCACTATTTCAGTAAATTCAAAGCGCCCGCGGAGTCCGAAGATCCGGGCGGCTTTCGATTCGTCGGCGGAACTACCGGCGTTCGCCGATACGAACTCTCGAGCTTTGTAATCGGCGATTATAACGTGCAGAACGTTCTGGTTGCGGTGCCGTCGAACCGTAAAGTGGAAGACGTGGATTACGACGGTCTTGTGGGCCGCGATCTCCTTGACTCTTTTACCGTGATCTTCGATTACCCGCACGGCAGCATGTACGTCAAGCCGTACGGTGCGGCGCCCGATTCTCTTCCGTCTCCTTAGGTAGAACGAAGAGCCCCCGCCGCAGCGGAGGCTCTTCTGCCATTATTGGAAAGCGGCGGATGCAAGCAACGAAGCTTACAGCTTGATATTCGCTTCCACAAAGAACTGGAACGGTTGTTTGGTCGTTCCGTTGAGTCCGCTGATATCGAAGGGCCCGAGGGCGCCTTGATACGGATATTGGCGGAACGACTGCATCGAGGCTGCGCTGCCCGGATTGAAGATGTTTCCTTTGGGCGGAATGAGACCGTTCGCAACGGCGCCGTAGCTGCAGATGTTATGGTCGCCTACCGTCCACGCTGCTTTCGTGCCGCCGAAGCACGTGTTGACGATGTTCGCGAACGTGCCCGTTAGCGTGACGCGGTTAGACGCCTGATAGCTGACCTGCATGTTGAACATCATCTGTGTCGGCTGAACGAAAGAGCCGAGGTTATCGAACTGCTGCGTAAACGGGTTCGGAATTACGAGTCCGCTACCGCAACCCGTTGCATCATAGGCATTGGCTCCCGGATTTCCATAAGGATAGTTCGAGTTCGTTCCGGGTCCCAGCACGCCGCAATTTGTATCAGGTTGAATGCCGGGCTCCGTCTCCGGCGCACCGTAACGTTGCCCGCCCTGCAACTGCAGCGACGGTGTGAGCGAGAACTTGTCGTGTTTGTAGTTCACGACGATCGTTCCAACGTACGGAGCCCCGAAGGACGAAGCCGACGAACCGATTCCGGCCGGAAAAATGTCGTACGTCGGGAACTGTTGGTTCGGATCGATCAGGTTATGCGCGTTGTCGTTCCAGTACGGATTCCCCCAGCTTCCCGCTTGGGAGCACGTCGGATCGGGAAGCACCGTCGCGCCGGAAGCACCGGGAGTGGAGTTGTAGTAGCACGGCGCGGCAATGCTGCTCGAATTCGTAGTTCCGCACAGGGGTTGCCCGAATTGCGTCCGGCCGACGTCGGCGCCGCCCGGCGCGCAGGCCTTGGTATATGCGTTGTAGTTTGCGATCGTTGCGTTGAGCGGCGTGATGATCGTCGTGCCGTTCGAGAGCGCTCCGTACTTGATCGTCGAGTACGTGTACGCAAACGATAGCAGCCCCGATAGGCCGTTACGCGAGAAGTCGCCCTTCTGCAACTGGAATTCGACGCCGCGACTGCTCTGCGAACCGACATTCAACCCTGAGATGAAGCCGGTGTTTTGATTCAAGTAAAAATTCTGAATCTGATCCTGCGTGTGGCGCAAGAACGGCGTCAGCTTGAACGAGAGATCCGTACCCTTGAAATGCTTCTCCAAGGACACGTCGGCGTTGGTCGAGGTCGGCGGACGGACCGACGCGCTCGGCGAGTAGCGGCCGAATGCGTAGAAGTCCGGCCCTAGGAACGTGAACGGTTCGTTGAGCTGATGGGTGTTGTACTGTTCGAACGCGGTGTTGGGCGGCTGGCCGTATTTGCCGACGGAAGCACGCAATACCGTGTCGGGATTGAACGTGTACGTCGCGGCGAGACGCGGCTGAAAGATCGAGAAACTCTCCGTAGGAGTGCCACTATCGTTCTGAAGCTGCGTAGCGGTATACCCGCTCGGACACGAGCCGACGGCTGCCCCGGGAATCGTGGATACGTCGGCAGGTTGGCCGTTTGCGTTCACGCACGTGTCGAGATTGTAGGCGTTGTACCAGAATTGCCGGGCCGGACCGGCGTCCGTATTGCCGCCGATGAAGCGGTATTGATCGATCCGTAAGCCGGCGTTAATCAGCACGCGATCGTTCGGACGGAATTCATCGGTCAATGAATACGACGTAAACTGCGGTGTGACCGCATTGTACGCACCGCTTTTACCGTTTTCGGCAACGAGAAAAGCGCATGCGGTACTCGACGAATTCGCATCCGGACAGCTCGTCCCGAGTGTCGGAAGCACGCCGGTTGCAACTTGTCCGATCGTCGCGCTCGTTGCGGCGCCCACGCCCGGGTTGCAGGTAACGAGCGCCGATGGCCCGCCCGGCGCGGCAGGCGCACCGTAACACCGGCCACTGTACGGATCGCCCGCATTGACTTCAATCAATTGACCCACGCCGCCTAAGCTTGCCACGCCGAGCGCATTGAGCGGCTGCAGGTTGTTGTCGCGAATCGCGGTTGCCGTAGTGTACGCGCCCTGCAGCGATACAAGGTTCTTCGCGTTGATTTGATCCGAGAAGCTCAACGAAACGCCGCGGGTGTGCGCGGTCAGTTCGTAGTCCGGAGCGGTCGCGCCGAATCCGGTGCCAACGATATTATCGTAGGTCGAGTTCGGACCGTCGAGAAGCCAATCGCTGTAATAGGTGTAACCGTACGCCCGCAGGTACGCGGTCGAACCGAAATTCTTTTGGTACTGCAGCTTGAATATCTGCTGGTCGTTCCACGACGTGTCGCGCGTTTGCGGCCCGAGGAACGTGCATGGATTGTACGGACCGACCGCAGCGGTTGAAGCCGGGCAGCTAGTCGGCGTACCGGGAACGTTCGCGAGATGCGGCGCCGTGTTGGGATAGTTGTACGCGCCGATGCATCCGGGCGTTGCGGCGATCTCGGTTGCGGATGTCAGCGTCTGGCCGGTTCCGCAATTCCACGCATAGCCGTCGGTGTAAAACGGATTGCCGTATGCAGTGCCGGGGTCGTTTCCAACTGCTTGGAACGGGCTCTGATAAAACGCGTTGTTGATCGATTCACCGTCGTAGAGGAGCTGCACGTCGTCGCGTCCGCCGTCGTTATGATGCGGAATGCCGAAGTGCAGGTTGATGATGCTGTCGCGAATCGAAATGCCGGCCGGCAATCCGTATTCGGTGCCCGCCAACTGCCAAACGCCGCCCGCCTCGGCAGCGATCGGAACCCCGAGGTAATTATTGTAGTTCGCGGCGTTGGATCCGTTCGCATATTCATACGATTGGTTGTATCCGCCAAGTCCCACGTAGTATGAGAACAAGCGATTCGGCGTAGCGCCCCCGGCTTCAACGAGCGCGTGATGGTAAAATACCGGCGTACCGATGCCGAGTTGCGTGTCGCCGAATCCCGGTGTCGTACCGCTCTTGATGACTTGATTGATGAACCCGGCAAGACCCTGACTCTCGGAGTTCGCTGGCGAAGCGCCGGTGTAAACCTGAACTTCTTGTTGTCCGAGCGACGAAGCCGCGCCCGAAGGATAGTTATCGAACGATCGATTGATCGGAACGCCGTCGAATTCGTAACCGACTTGGTCGAAGTCGCCGCCGCGAATGTGGACGGTTTGAAAGTACCCGGTTTGATTGCCTGCGACGTAAGCGCCGGGAACCGTTGCGATTGCGGAATAGGCGCTGTTGAGCCCTCCGCCGCCGCCGACGCCGGTAACTTTGGCCTGCGTCGCCGCGCTGATCGCGTAAACGTCGGCCGTGGTGCCCGATTTAACGAGCGAACCCGTTGCCGTCGAAGTAACCGTCGCGATCGTTTTAAGCTGTGTCGTCATCCGGATGGAGACGTTTTGCGTCGAGTCCGCAAATACGCTCTCTCCCGGTAAGCTTACCGGTTCGTAGCCCGAACGTTCGGCCGCGACTGTGTACGTATCGGGCGAAAGTGACAGAAATGCGAAGTGTCCGGCTGCGTCGGTTGTGCTCGAAACGGATTGTGACGGACTCGTTACCGTCACTTTAGCGCCGGCGACCGGCGCGTTAGATTGCGCATCGAGGACAACGCCCGTGAGTCCGCCCGTCGTGCCGGCCAGTGCCCATGTTCCCTGGCATAGCATTGTGACGAGTACGAACACCGCGAGCGCGGCGCGCCGGAACGAATTCCGGACCATAGAGCCTCCTAATTAAAGCAAGGACCGTCACGCACTCGGGTACTGAGCAGAGCTGCGTCCGGTGCGGCTTACCTTTTCCATAAGAAAAGCAGCACCTAGGAGCCTAGCAGCAAGAAGCAGGCGTTTTAATCTATGCCGGTTTGACTCTCATGCCGCTCCGGCGCCATGGCACTTTTTATACTTTTTGCCGCTGCCGCACGGACAGAGATCGTTACGGCCGACTTTCGGCTCGGCGCGAGCAGCCGGCTTGGCGGCTCCGTTCTCGCCGAGATTCGTATGCATCTGCGCGGGCCGGCGTTCGATACCCGGCAACGGCCCGAGCAACTGCTGCGCTTGCTCGGGTGATAGACGGCCGGCGGCGGTTGCTTGCGGCACCATGGCTCCGCCCGGAATCGTTTCGAACTGCGGCATCGCAGCGTGCTGCTGCACATCTTCGGGCGGCGGCCCGTAGTCGATCTGTACCCGAAATATTCCTTTAACCGCTTCGTCCGCGATGTTGTTCTTCAGCGATTCGAAAATTTCGTAAGCTTCTTTTTCGTACTCGACTCGCGGGTCTTTCTGACCGTAGCCGCGCAAGCCGATGCCGGTCTTGAGATGATCCATCACGTAAAGATGGTCGACCCATTGACGATCGATAATCGGCAACAGCAGAATTCGCTGCTCCGCAAAGCGCATAATCTCCGGACCGAGTTCATTCTCTTTAACTTCGTATGCAGCGACCGCGCGCTCTTTGAGAAGGCGGCGAATCTCTTCCCGGTCCTTACCCGCCAGATCGGAGACGGTCAGCGTCTGTTTTATCGGAAAGACCAGTTCCACCGCATCGATCATCTCCGCTAAATCCCATTCGCCGGGATGCGCGTTCTCCGGCGCATTTTCATCGACCGCCTCGTCGATCTTCGAGTCGAGCGACTGCTGAAGGAACGTGCGCGAATCAAACTTCCCCTCGAGTATGGCGCGGCGGTCGGCGTAAATGATTTCGCGCTGCTTGTTCATCACGTCGTCGTACTCGAGGACGTGCTTGCGAATCTCGTAGTTGTGGTTTTCCACTTTGCTCTGCGCGCGCTGAATCGAACTGCTGACGAGCCCCGATTCGATCGGCTGCTCGTCGGTGAAGCCGACGCGGTCCATGATCGAGCTCATGCGATCCCCGCCGAAAAGACGCATCACTTCGTCTTCGAGTGAGATATAGAAGCGCGTCGAACCGGGGTCGCCTTGGCGTCCGGCGCGACCGCGCAACTGATTGTCGATGCGGCGCGATTCGTGGCGCTCGGTGCCGATGATGTGCAGCCCGCCTTTGTTTGCGACATCTTCCCCTAATTTAATGTCGGTGCCGCGGCCTGCCATGTTCGTCGCGATCGTCACTTGCCCGGGCTGACCCGCGTCTTTAATGATCTCGGCTTCTTGTTCGTGATATTTGGCGTTGAGCACGTTACACTCGACGCCCCTGCGCCGCAGCATCGCTGCGAGCAGTTCGCTTTTCTCGATCGAACGCGTGCCGACCAGAACCGGGCGCCCTTTAGCGTGTTCGGCGATGATTTCATCGACGACCGAGTCGAACTTCGCCTTCTCCGATTTGTAAACGATGTCCGAATTATCTTTGCGAGCCATCGGCTGATTCGTCGGGACGACGACTACGTCGAGACCGTAGATATCGCGAAACTCGCGCTCTTCGGTTTTTGCGGTGCCGGTCATGCCGGCCAAATGATCGTAGAGCCGGAAAAGGTTTTGGAACGTAATGGTCGCGAGCGTCTGGTCCTCGCCGCGAACGTTGATGCCTTCCTTCGCCTCGATCGCTTGATGGATGCCGTCGGAATAGCGGCGGCCGTGCATAAGACGACCGGTGAATTCATCGACGATGATGACTTCGCCGTCTTTAACGATATATTGCTGGTCGCGGTGAAAAAGATGCCACGCCTTGAGCGCCGCGTTGAGTTGATGGGTGAGCTCGATGTTCCGCTGATCGTAAAGATTACCGATTCCGAGCATCTTTTCGACCTTAGCGACGCCGGCTTCCATTACGGGAACGGCGTGCGCCTTCTGATCGATCGTGAAATCTTCGTCTTTCTTCAGACGCGGAATGATCTGCGCGAAGTTTTTGTAGAGATCGGTCGATTCTTGCGAGGGTCCGCTGATAATGAGCGGCGTGCGCGCTTCGTCGATAAGAATAGAATCCACTTCGTCGACGAGTGCGAAATACAATTCGCGCTGGACGAGGTCTTCCATCTGCCACGCCATGTTGTCGCGCAGGTAGTCGAAACCGACCTCGTTATTCGTGATGTACGTTACGTCGCAAAGGTACTGTTCGCGTCGTTCCGCCGGCGTTAGATCGTGCTGTACGATGCCGACGGTAAGCCCGAGGAATTCGTAAACCGGGCCCATCCATTCGGCGTCGCGGCGGGCGAGATAGTCGTTTACCGTCACGACTTGTACGCCGCGGCCTTCGAGAGCGCGCGCGTAAACCGGCAATGTCGCAACGAGCGTCTTACCTTCGCCGGTGCGCATCTCCGCGATACGCCCTTCGTAGAGCACTTGGCCGCCCATGATCTGCACGTCGAAATGTCGCATGCCGAGCGTCCGCTTTCCGGCTTCCCGCACCGTTGCGAAAACCTCGGGCAGCATATCGTCGAGCGATTCACCGCTCGTTAAGCGCGCTCGAAATTCGTCGGTCTTGCTACGCAGTGCTTCATCCGAAAGGGCCGCCATTTTCGGCTCGAATACGTTCACACGGTCGGCGGTCTTGCGCAAGCGGGCAACTTCGCGCTCGTTGCCGTCGAAGAGTGTTTTTAGGAATGCCATACCGTTTGCTAACGTTCTCCGAAAATCATAGTTTCGCCGCAACGCGTCGGCCGGCTCTGCTCGAGTCTGCCGAGCTGCTGCTTACGGCGTAATGCCAATTCCAATAACGGCGCCCGGAGACGTATAGGTGGCAGACGGGGCGATGTTTCCTGAGGCATTCGGTGCGAACACCCGTATGACTCCGGTTCCGGAAGCCGTCGTATCGCCAACGTACACGTTTCCCGACTTATCCAATTTGACGTCGCTCGGTGCGTTAAGGGTTGTCAATGGTCCGGCAATCGCCCTCGGCGCTACCGCACCGTTCGCGCCCGCCGGAAAGATCAAAACAGCCGGACACGCCGAAGCCGCACAGCTTCCGGCCGGCAGGACGGCCGCGAGCGCCGCGGCATCGCTAACATAAATGTTGCCGCTGCCGTCGAGCGCGATTCCGCTCGGCTGGCCAAGGCCGGTCGCCGGGCCCGCAATTACGCGGAGCGGGGCGATGTTGATCGGCGACGCGGTCGGAACCGGCGTCGGAGACGGTGAAGCCGTAGCGCCGGAGGGCAGCGGCGACGGAGATGGTGTCGTGGTCGGCGTCGCGGTCGGTGAGGGCACCGGAGAGGCCGTGGGCAATGCGAAGACTTCTACCGACGCGCCCTGTAAATTTGTTACGTACAAGTTCGCATTCGCGTCGAACGCGACACCGCTCGGGACGTTCATCTGCGTGTTGGGCCCCGCGATAGCCTGAAACGCGCCAATCGAGGCATTGTAAAAAACGAGCTGGCTCGTGAAGCCTGCCGCCGCGCTTGGATTAACGGACGCCACGACGAACGCCGGCACGGGGGTTGACGATGGAATGGCGACGGGTTGCGAGTAGAAGGCGATGCCGCGCGGGTGAACGGTTCCGATGTTGACCGCATTGAGAGCGGTCACGTTCCCGGTAGCGAGCGCTTTTATTTCGACGATCGAACCGGTGTTTGCGGTAATGCTGAAGTTCGTGATGAAGAGGTCGCTCAAACTGTCGAAGGCCAGATATTGCGGGCCCGCGATGCTCGAGCTGCCGATTTGATATGCTGGTCCGGCGCCCGACTTCGTACCGGGAGGATAGATGCTGACCGCGTTCTGGGCCGAATTGGACGCATAAAGCGATTGCGATGGGAAATTGGGCCCGATCGAAATACCCGAACTCGGATTTGAGCTGCACGCTACAAACGCGACCGCAGCCGAAATCACGAGACCAAAGCCTAGGGTAAGCCTACGCAGCATGTCCTCTCCTGTCCTGGGGAATCGGTCCCTGGTTCCCTTGCGCGACCGAGTTTCCTGGAATAGCCACGATCGACGCGCCCACGAAGTGTGGATGCGCCCTCAGGGTTTCCACCGCAACCAAGCCGATAACCACGACGATTACAAGCGCGACGATCCATGTGATGATGCGTCTTCGGAGGTAGGCGGGACGGCTCGATTCGGTATCGATGATTTGTCGTGGCACTTCTCGTAACTCCTTAGGAAAGTGATCGATAACGCGCGCCATCACTCTCCTAAACGGGGCGGCGCGCCGGATGGTTGATGTCTTGCACGGAAACGCGCCGAAGCAGTTCCCCGGCCGTGACAAATTCGTAGCCGGCACTTCGGAAACGGCTCACGATCTCGGGAAGTGCCTCGATCGTCGCAAGCTTGCCGCTATGCAGCAAGGCGAGGTCGGGCGCCGTCGCCCGTTCGAGCATGCCGCTCGCGATGCGCTGCGTGGTAAGCGTTCGCCAGTCCCCCGAATCGTACGTCCATAGAACGACTTGATACCCCAGCCGCTGGACCGTGCGAAGCGTTTGTTCGGTATAACGGCCGTGCGGCGGCCGCATCAGCGTCCTGATCGAGGGATCGTGGACGAGGCTCCACAACACGTCACGCCCGCGCAGCACTTCCTCGCGAACCTGCGCCGGTGTTTCTTGGTCGAGATTGGGGTGAGAATACGTGTGATCCGCAATCTCGTTGCCTGCGGATTCAATGCGCTTCGTCAATTCGGGCCACTGCTCGGCGTCCCGCCCGATCAAGAAGAACGTCGCCGGAACGTGCAGATCGCGCAGCTCGTCGAGCAGCAGCGGCGTGAACACGGGGTAGGGACCGTCATCGAACGTCAGCGCGATGAGTTTAGGCCGCCCGTCTTCAAGCGCCGGGCGTTGATGCAGCGTCCGGTAAACGCGGGCCGGGAGATCGTTGGAGAACTCGTTATGCACGTTCATCGCGGGGGTGACGATTGCCGGTTTCATGTCGCTCTCGTGCCGGAAAATTCGCCATCCGACCGCTGCAAGCGCGAATGCGACGAGGACGCTTAAGAGTATTTTCAAGCTTTAGTTCACGTAGCTTTGGGATTCGGAGATGCGGCGGTTACGACGGCGGCGAGATCTTTCCCGATCACTACCGTGACGTCGCTCGGCGACGCCGTCGCTGCGGTGCCGTCGGTTCCGGCAGCCGTAATCGGCGCCTGCTGCAGCAACAGCGGCAACGCCGTGCGCACTTTCGCGCCGGCCCACACAACCTTCGAATGTTCGGTAATCTGGGTGCGGTCAGAGTTCGCTGCGTCGGCATTGCCGATCGACCCAATCGTATAACCGTCGCGCTCGAGCATCGCCGCGACAACGTGGGCGGCGCCTTTAACGCCGCTGGCATTTTTAACGTCGACACGCAGCGTTGCAGGAGCGATGCCTGCTAGCGCCATGGCGTCGGGCGACGGCACCGGGGTAGGCGGTGCGACCAACATGCTTTGCACGATCTTCGATTTCGCTGCCTCATCGGCGATCAGATCGTCGCCGTCGCTAAGCTCGATGTCGCCGGTATACGGCACCGCATCGAAGTGCAAGCTGTCCTTCGTAAGATCGCCGGAAAAGTAGGACGCAAGAGAGAGCAGCTCGGAATCGGTGAAGTTCGTATCGATATCCTTGCGCACGACTTTGAGGAGCGTACCGGCGTTGAGCACCGTGTTGAGCTTGTCGTTCTTGATTCTATCTACGACGGCTAACATTACCTGATTTTGTCGTTTGATCCGGCATGGATCGCTGCACCAATCGTGACGAAAACGTCCGTAGCTCACCGCTTGATCGCCGGTTAAGTGATGCATCCCTTCCTGGAAATGAATGTGCAGATGCCCCCACGAGTCGTCGTAATCGATGCGTCCCTGCCCGCACTTGATAATGCCCTGCAGACAGTCCGACGATTTGATGTAAACATCCACTCCGCCGAGCGCATCGATGATGTCCTTGGATGCATCGACGCGAAGCACCGCGTAACGGTCGAAACCCGGTACGCCCAAAAACCGAGCGATCACCGTGGAAGCTTCTTTGACGCCACCGTCGGACTGGGCCTGATTGATCTTATGCTTGCTGCCGTTGGGAAACGTCGCAAGCATGTCCCGAAGCACGGTAACGACGTAGATGTTTTTGTGGGTGAAATCCAGATTGATCGCCTTGATCATGTCGCTGCGCGAATTCGTCGAAAATTCGATGTCGTTCGCCGTGTAGTCGTAATCGAGTCCTTCGACCAACACCAGAATGTTCGACTTTCCGAAAAGCTGAACCGGCGAGGGAACGAACGTTTGCGAAAGCATCTGAAACGGATTTTCATGTTCGAAGATGGCGAAGCCGGCGAACACCGCACCGATCCCAACGAGCAATAGTCCGACGATTAAGGCGATGCGGCGAAAAGCCGGCATCGTTGCAGGGTTCGCATTGAGCGGCCGAGGCGCACCGGGGTCCAGATGCCTACCCAAACGCTACGCTCTGTTTCCGCACGAGCGATCCATGGAAATCGAACGGCCCATGACCGTCCAGTGTGATATCGACAAAGTCGCCCGCACCGACGTCTCCCGCAAAATAGATCCCGCCGTCCACGCCGGGCGCCTCGCCGTGCGAACGCCCGAACCACGCTTCGGATACGCCCAGCGCAGCGCGCATTGGATCGCTTTTTCGCAACCGGCGCCGTTCTTCCACGAGCACGCGCACCGCCGAGCCAACGCGCTTGGAGCGCGCTCGCTCCGAGGCGATCCGTTGCGCTTCGCGCAGGCGAACGAGCCGCCGGCGACGTTCGCGCGCAGGCACCTGCTGCGGAAGAGTCGCTCCGGGAGTGTCTTCCTCGGCGCTGTATTCAAAGAAGCCGACGCGGTCCAGTTCCGCGCGACCGATCCACTCCTCTAAATACGCGACGTGTTCTTCGGTCTCGCCGGGAAATCCGACGATGAACGTGGAGCGCATAGTAATCCCCGGAACTCGGCTCCGGAACCGGTCGATAATTTCGAGATACCGCTCGCCGTTGCTCGGGCGCAGCATCGCTCGCAGCATCTGCGGATGCGCGTGCTGCAGCGGCATGTCCATGTACTTGCAGACTTTCGGCAGCGCCGCCATGGCGTCGATCAACTCTCGATCCACCGTCGCGGGATACAGATAGAGCAAGCGTATCCATTCGAGATCTTCGATTTCGCTCAACGACTCCAGAAGGCGCGCGAGGCCGCCGCGACGCACGCCGCGATCTTGTCCGTACATCGACGTGTCCTGCGCGATGAGCACGAGTTCGCGCGCACCGCCGGCCACGAGAGCGCGCGCTTCTTTCAGAATCGACTCCTCGCTGCGGCTGCGGAACGAACCGCGCAGTTTGGGGATGATGCAGAATGTGCACGGATGGTCGCAGCCTTCGGCGATCTTTACGTACGCGGTCGCCCGCGGCGTCGTGATCAGCCGCGGAAGAAAATCATGCTCCGGTTCGGCTTCAAAGGCTAAGCGCACGGGTCTGCGGCCGGCGCGAACGTCGTCGAGCAGTTCCACGATGCCGGCGTAAGCGCCGGTTCCCACGACGCCATCGATTTCGGGAATCAATGACTGCAGCACGTCGCCGTATCGTTGCGCGAGGCAGCCCGCGACCACAAGCTGTTGCCCGGACTGCTTGCGCTGCGCGTGCTCGAGAATCACTTCGGTCGACTCCGCCTTCGCGGGATCGATGAACGCGCACGTGTTGATGATAACCGTCTCGGCTTCACGCGCGTCGGGAACCAGGTCGTATCCGGCGGCGCCGAGTTTTGCGATCATTACTTCGGTGTCGACGAGGTTTTTCGCACATCCAAGGCTCACGAATGCGACGCTATTGGAGGCGGTCATCGGAAGTTCGTGAACTGCAGCGGAAGTTCGTAATTCATGGCTTTGAGTTCGGCAATCACCTTTTGGAGATCGTCCCGGTTCTTGCCGGTGACGCGGATCTGCTCGTCTTGATACTGTGCGCTCACTTTGAGCTTGAGCGCCTTGATCTTTTCCGTCAGCGCCTTGCTCTTGTCTTTCGGAATCCCGCTCCGAAGAACGATCACGCGGCGAACGGTGCCGGTAAAGGCGGCCTCCAATTCGCCGATATCGAAGGCTTTAATATCGATGCCGCGTTTCGTGGCCTTGGTCTGCAGGATGTCGATGACGTTACGCATCTTCATCTCGTCATCCGAGACGATGGTGATTTTGTCGTCGTCCGCTTCGATCGACGTTTTCGAATTCTTGAAATCGAACCGGTTTTCGATCTCCTTTCGCGCCTGGTTCAGCGCGTTATCCAATTCTTGTCGGTCGATATTCGAAACGACATCGAACGATGGTTCGCTTGCCACGACGGCTCCTTTTGGAAATTGCAGTTACAGCGCGAAGCTGCGTTCGACGACATCGCCGTTGTTGCCGAGCTTGCCGATGGATTTCCCATCGACCGAGACGTCGACGCCGCCGGCGTTGCCGATACGAAGCGCTGCTCTCGTTCCGCGAAACGTTCTTACGGTTCCCGGCGGAAACGTACCCTCCATGCTAACATTGCCGTCAACCGTCACCCTAAGCCACGAAGAGCCGGAGAACGAAACGCGCAAGAGGTGCCGCTTTTGCACGGCACCGGGCGTCCGGCTGGGCTCGACGGGGGACGAGGAGTCAGCGCTCTCCGGAACGCCGGAAGGCGCGGCTCCGGATGAAGCTACCGCTGAGGGAGAACCGGGGGCTGGATGGCGCATAGCAAGCTCGTTGTAAAAAACAAAGGCTACCATGACGACCGCGACGAGGCTGGCGAACCAGATCAACGGCGAAAGGTTCCTTCCGGTCCTCTCCAGCGGCCGGATGGTGTCGTTCGGCCCGCCTGCAGCCGCGGAAGTCGTCGGCACGCTGCGCCCGAACTCCGCTACCGCTTCCTCGGAGTCGAGACCGAGGAAGCGGGCGTATGTTCGCAAAAACCCGCGTGTGTAGACGGCCGGCCCAATCGCCTTCCAATTCTCGTCTTCGATGGCACTTAGGTAAACCGAGCGAATGCGAATCTGCTCGGCCACGTCGGAAAGCGAAAGGCCGCGAGCCTCGCGTGCGGCGCGAAACCGCTCACCCAGCGCTGACATTGGGCTTTGTGTTAGGCCCTTGGTCTTGTTATCCTGTGGTTACTTTTTCATATGAGTTAAATGCGGGATGCTATGGAGAAAACACGCGTTATCGCCGCAATGAGCGGCGGGGTCGATTCAGCGGTTGCGGCCGGACTTCTCGTAGAAGCCGGATACGATGTCGTCGGGGTCACCATGAAAATGTACGAACCGACTCGTCCCGCTCATGCCAAAAGCTGCTGCGGCGTCGACGACTTCGATGACGCGCGGCGCAGCGCGGCGGTTCTCGGCATTCCGCATTACGTGTTGAACTTCGAGGGAACGTTCCGTAAGAACGTCATCGACCGCTTCGTCGACGATTATGCGAACGGCCGCACGCCGAATCCGTGCGTTTCCTGCAATAACTTCGTGAAACTCGGTACGCTTTCCGAATATGCGGAGCGGCTGGGAGCGCGTTACGTCGCCACGGGGCACTATGCCCGGATCGAACATCGCAGCGACGGACCGCATCTTTTTCGCACGCGCAGCGCGAAAGACCAAGCCTATGCGCTCGCACAGCTCGATCGCGAGCAGCTCGAAATGTTGTTGCTTCCGCTCGGCGATCTCGATAAAGAAGCGACGCGGGAGCATGCGAAAAGAATGGCGCTTCCCGTTCATCGGAAGGCGGAATCGCAAGATATCTGCTTCGTTGAAGGCGGCGACTATCGAGACGTTTTGGGGAGTTTACGGCCCGATCTCTCACGCGCCGGCGATATCAGCGCAAGAGACGGCACGGTTGTGGCGACGCACTCCGGCATCTCGAACTATACGATAGGACAACGAGCGAGATTGCCCGCCAGCAGTGACGGCCCGCGTTACGTTACCCGCATCGACGCTGCGACGAACACCGTCGTAATAGGGCGCGAGGACGAGCTCTTCGCGAGCCGTCTGATCGCCGACGAAGTCAACCTTATCTATCCCGAGTATTTTGCCGGCAGGACGACAGATATTTTCGCGATGACACGATATCGGGCCGTTCCGGTTCTTGCCGCCGCGACGTTTGACGGCGAACTTCTCAAGCTCGATTTCGCGAGCCCACTACGCGCAATAACACCCGGGCAACTGGTCGCGCTCTTCGACGAACACGATGAAGTACTCGGTGCGGCAACAATTCGCAGTGCCGTGTGATGATTCGCATTGCAAGGACGAGCAATATGAATTACAGCGAGGCAAGATGTCCGCCGTAAAGGTCCGCGGGTATCGTCAGCAATGGTTGTCGGTTGGTTGGGAGCGTTTAGGGCGCAAGCGACGTACGCGGAGAATCGAACGCGATGCTCACGGCCGTTGCCCACAGAACGATAGCGCAACTTCCGCAGACCACGGAAACCATCATAGGGCTGGGGAACGTGAAGCCGACGACCGCAACGAGCAACAGTGCCGCCGCGGTGACATAGTAGCGAGGCGCCGGGAATGCTCGCGCCAGCGGTAAGAAATGCAAGCCGACAATAGCGGCCACGGACGCAACCACCAGATCCGGCCGCCCTGCCGACGTCACGACCTTTATGGCCACGAGAATAGCAACGCCCTCCGCTGCGCTCGCCCACATGACAACGCGTCCAATCCGGCGCATCTCCGCCGCCGGGCGCACCCTTTCCCGTCCGCCTCGTCGCAACGTGACGATGACCCCAGCCGTCACCAGAACCGGCGCGAGAAGTGTCCACGTTGGTGCGTGCACAGTATAGAGGCCGCTGATCCCCCAGATGGCGGCAAAGATACTCAAAATCATCGCGCCGAAATTGCTCAAAGGCAGCCTGCCTAACTTAGGCTCAGCAAGATTCGACGGAGCAAATTTTCTAAAGTCCGATGCATGTGGATGAAGCGCGTAGACTTTGAGCTCGCAGAACGTACCGTACGCGATAGCACAGCGATGTGGCTGGTGATTCCCCAAGGCGGAACTATCGCGGTAGAGACGCATATTGCTATGCGCCCCCGCACAAATCCCGGCGAGCCCGATTCGGGCACCGGGCTTCCACCTTGGGTGATTGACGGCAGCTCTTTCGTGCGGGCACGGATGTGTAATGCGCGGTTCGGGGCAGCCATCGTGCCGCCAGACCGTACACTCGCATCTACGTCGATCCATCGATATTACTGCTGCTATCGGTGATTGGCTTTCTTAATGAGCTCCTCTAAGGCTGGCCTCCCATAATGTTTTGCACGGTAGTCTAAAGTTTTTCCTATACTCCACCATGCTACAAACAACAACACTCCGCCAATGACGCAGTAAATCGAATTAAAAGCTTTAATGTATAGGAAGAACGCCGCAGCAGCACCTAGTGCAAAAACTGCAGTACGTAAGACCATATGCAATGGAATCTTCTTCTCAAAAAATGATCCTATGGAGGCTAGGATTATGAGAGATGATGAACTTACTAAAACAACTTGAATTGCTGTCATTTCGACTGTGTCCGGAATTGTGTGTAATTTGCGGTCGCATGTGATTTTAGCAAGGTTACGCTGAGGGCGTGCCGATTTCCGGGGGAGCGTTGTAAAGCAGCGTAGCGGTATGAATTTTATATCATGCGGCTTTCGGTAGCGCAACGGTCTTTTTGCCGGTTAATGTGCGGTGCTAGCGGTAATCGAAGCGCCCCCACCCTCCGGTAACGAAAACGCCCCCACCCTTTCGAAGTAGAAAGGGCTCCACCGAGCCGCTATAGCCAACGGCTCGGGGAGTAATGGTGATTTCCGTGACTCAATTCGATACCATTCGTCACTGGCACGAGCAGGGGATGTCTCGACGGGAGATGGCGCGCCGCCTGCACGTCGATGTGAAAACCGTCCGTCGGCAGCTGCGCAAGATGGCGGCGGGAGCAACGCAGCCGCAGCGCAGTTCGCCCATGAACGTAGCGTTCATGGTCGAGTTGTCGCGTTGTCCACGCGTTAAACTCTGCGTGAAATTGCGAGTTGCCGCGCGCGATCGTCGAGGCCGAGAGCGGCGCCTTCCCGCCCAGCAGCGCACGGAGAGCCGGCTCAAAATCGCGTAGCGAAAGCCCTTCGAGCCAGAGCTTGTGAAACGTACGATCCAAACTCGGAAGGCGGCGAGCATATTTCGGCAAGACCGCCGATTCGTACGTCGTTCCGCGCATGCGTGGACGACGAATCGGGATTCTCCCGGCGGGTCGTGATTAATCGTTCCGGATCATGGCCGTTACGATAGCGGATCGGCACACCATTCTCGACGCGTTTGTAGCGTCGACGCTCGATCAGTTCGTCGGCTCCGGCTTCGAGATAGGCCTGCAGCACCTCCGCGACCTTTGCGCGGCACAATTCCTCAAGCGCCGTAAGGCGATCAGCGGGGTTTGCAAGGGTGATGACGTTGGGGTAAGCTTGTTTCACGGCGTAGTCGCCTTTGGATGTTCACAATCCGCAGCTACGCCGCTCCTATTTCTGCGCCCCGCTTACGCGGCAGCGCCGATACGTTTACCCGAAATTCGGTCCGACCTCTTTCGCTCGCATTGCGGAAATCAGCTATCGCGTCAGGCACATCGAGAAGCACTCTGATAGCTTAGCTCGCGGTCGCCAGCTCGATGTCGTCACGCACGTTCCAGTACGTGTCGCGGATAACGGGCGTGAATCCCGCGCCGATGATATTGTTTTCCAGGTCGCGGCGCGTTGCTACGTTGGTCGAGCCGGCGTCGTGCACGACCTGCTCCTCCAGAATCGTGCCCCCCATATCGTCACAGCCGTAAAACAGCGCCAGTTGTCCGAGCTTCAACCCGGGGGTGAGCCAGGAGGCTTGAAGATGCGGGAAATTGTCCATGTACAGGCGCGAAACCGCAAGCACGCGCAAGTATTCGAGACCGGTCGCTTCTTTGCCGCGCAGCGGCGTCTTGTACGGAACGTAATACCATGGAATGAAAGCCGTGAAGCCGTGAGTTTCGTCTTGTAACTCGCGCAGCACGTGCATGTGCTCGATACGCTCTTCGTCCGTTTCGATCGATCCGAACATCATCGTTGCGGTCGTCGGCATCCCGATCTGTTGCGCCTCGCGCATGACCGCGAGCCATTCTTCGGGTTTGACCTTACGCGCGGAGATGCGCTTGCGGACGCGTTCCACGAGGATCTCGGCCCCCGCGCCCGGGAGCGATTTCATGCCCGCCGCCTTCAACCGCAAGAGCACTTCTCGAATAGGAAGATTTTCAATCGTGGCAATTCCGACAATTTCGGATACGGAGAGCGAATGAATGTCTACGTGGGGGTACTTTGCGCGAACGCGTTCGAAAAGAGATTCGAACCACGCAAGGCCGAGTTCCGGGTTGACTCCGCCCTGAATCATGATCTGCGTCGCACCCTGATCTGCGGCGAACTTCACGCGGTCCAGAACTTGATCGTAGGACATCGTGTAGCCGTCCTTATGATGCTCGGGACGGAAGAACGCGCAAAACGTACAGTGCACGTTGCAGACGTTCGTATAGTTGATCGTCGTGTCGATTACGTACGTTACGACGTTCGACGGGTGGAGCGACATACGACGCGCGTGCGCGGCCATTCCCAAGGCATGCAGGTCGGCTTCGCGATAGACGCGCACGCCCTCGTCGAACGTGAGACGGCCGCCTCCCGCGGCTTTATCGAGCAGCTTATCGAGAAGCAAGTCCTATGACCTCCGGTAACGACGACGGCACCGATGCAATGGCACCGAGCGCGTAGAGTTGCGCGCAATATGCCGCGAGCCCGCGCTGCGCTGCGCAGTGATATGTGAAATTCAGCTTGCCGTAATACGAGGCATAAAAGCCCGGCGCGCGCGGAGCCTGAAGTTGCGCGCGATCGATAACGCGCTCCATGTGCGAGCGGGACCACGTGTATGCGTCGGTGAGAGCGTGCATGCATGCGCGCACGCCGTCGAGGTTATGCTCGTACGCATCGCGGCGCGCGGCCCACACGGCAAAAACCGTTTGCTCTCCGGTCCATTCGTGCCAGAGGCGTCCTAAATCGTAGACGCTCTTGGCCGGGAAACGCTCCAACGCATCGATGGCGGAATCGCCGATAAGGAGCGCCGGAGTACCGGCTTGCGCGCGCGCGAATGGATCGGAGACCTGCACGTATTTGGGCACGACCCCATAATGCCGTTCGAGCAACACGCGCAGCAAGTTCCGCCCGCTCGCCGACTCACCCGTCACGGCGATCTCGGCGCCGCCCAGCAGTGCGGGAGCGGTCTCCGAGACAAGCACGACGGAGACGACGTCGTCACGTGCGCCGATGCACAAATCGGGCAGAAGCACTAATTCGTTCGCATGCGCCGCCCACGCGAAAGCACTGACGGGACTGAGATCGAGCGTTCCATCCAACAGCATAGCGTTTAAGCGCGAGGGAACGTCCGCGTGCAGCGAACCCGGATACCGGATAACGCCGAGATCGAAGGCGGCATACACGGGTAGATCGTTCGTGTAGGCAATGCGTCCACACCGCAGACCCTTATGGTTCACCGCGCCGACGTTCACGCCGTTACCAGAGCTTCGTCGCCTTGGCGCGCGGGCGGCGACCAGTCGAACGGAAACTCGTCGTACGTCGAGTTCCGGCGCACGGGGAGATAACCGGCGTCTTCGATGAGGCTGCGGAACTGCCGGTCGTCAACATACTGGCCGGACTGCGTTCCTGCAGCGTGGTAGATCATCTCTTCATCGGTCGATCCGTGCGTTCCATCCATATCGTCCGCGCCGAACCGCAAGGCGACCTGACAAATTTTGAGCCCTTGGATCATCCAGTAAGCCTTGATGTGATCGAAATTATCGAGCATCAGCCGCGCGACCGCAAACGTTCGCAGATCGTCGAGGCCGGTGGTCCATCCGCAATACGATAGCTCGTTGCCGTCGGGATGGTACGCGAGCGGGATAAATGCATTGAAACCCGGAGATCGGTTCTGCGAATCGCGGAGTCGAATCAAGTGGTCGACGCGGTCTTCCAAAGATTCGATGTGCCCGTAGAGCATCGTCGCGTTGCTCGCGACGCCTTGTCTGTGAAGCTCCTCATGCAGCGCGAGCCAATTCTCGCTCGAGACCTTATTTGCACAAATTTTCGCGCGCGTTTCTTCTGCGAAAATTTCGGCGGCTCCGCCGTTTACGTTGTCGAGGCCGGCATCTTTGAGTTCCTTGACGATCTGCGCGAAGTTCATCCGGTGCCGCTTCGCCATGTATTCGATCTCGGCGGCCGTAAAGAGCGAGAGCTGCACGTGCGGTAACGCCCGTTTGAAACGCCGCATGAGAGGCAGCCAGTAATCTAACGATAGCTGGCGTGGATCGTGACCGCCGACGATATGGATTTGATTGAAATTAGCGCCCGTTTCCGTCGCCTTCGCAAATACTTGATCGGCGGTCATGCGGAAAACCCGTTCGTTCTCCTTGAACTCATCGGCGGCAAAAGAACAAAACCGGCAATTCGCGTAACACACGTTGGTTGAGTTGATGTAGCGGTTTAAAACGTAGAAAACTTTCTTGCCGCTCTTCACCGCTTTTTGCGCGCTGGCTAACCGGCCCAGATTATGAAGATCGTGCGTCCGGTACAGCGCAAGGCCGTCCTCCATCGAAAGCGGGATTCCGGTTACGATCTTGCCCTCGATTTCGGCTAGCGCCGGATCCATCACGTACGTCATTACTGCCTCACTCTACGGTCGCCGGGCAGTGACGCCAAAGACGTTTATCGGCACGACGGCCGCCGCCAAGGCAACGATCGCCGCCGCGAGCAGCGCTCCGCCCACAACGTCGGTTAGATAGTGTGCCGCAAGCGCAAGCCGCGACCAGAGGATCGCGGCCGCGGCCGCAGCGAGAATGGCCGACCAGATTCGCTTTCGGGGCAGCGTTGACCGGAATATAAAAATGGACCAAAGGAGATAAAAACCTACCGCTATTGCTGCGTGCGAACTGGGATAGCTCCATGCCGTCTCGTGCCGCACGACCCAATCGAGTCTGCGAGGACGCGCGAAAAAGTGCTGGAAGGCATCGGCAGCCTGCCAACACGTAACGAGCATCACGATGCTAAAGATTGCGCGCGACCGCCATTGCGGTAGACGCCACGCCACGATCAGCAACGCGAGAGCAGCCGGGATTAACACGAAGGCATATCCTAGCCACGTGAACCACCAGGCGGCAAGCGAGCCGTGATTGACCCAGGACGATTCGATCGTCAGCATCCATGCCGGATCTGGACCGGCTCCGACCGCGCGCCCCAGCAGAATGAACGAGCAGCCTGCGAAGGCTGCCAAAACCACGCCGCTCCATCTCGACGCCGCCGGCATCAGATCAAAACAGCTCTTGTTGAGACTGATCCGGTTTCCCCAGCCGTGCCGCAATTATTTCGAGTTCCGAGAATCCGATCAGAACTTTGCGCGGCTTCGTACCTTCGTGAGGACCGACGACCTTAAACTCTTCCAACTGTTTCATTACGCGCACCGCTCGCGGGTGTCCGACAGAGAACTGCGATTGCAATTGCGCGGTGGAAGCGACGTTCGTTTCGATGATGAATTTGGCCGCATCGTAGCAAAGCGGATCGGTATTCTTACTCTTGTCCTCGTCGTCGGAGATCGGAATTACGTCGACATCGAGCAAGTTTTCGGGGCGTGATTGCCGCGCCCAAAAATCCACCAGCCGGTTCACCTCGGCGCCCGTAATGAGCGCACCTTGAGATCGTACCGGCTTGGGAGCGTCGATCGGCAGATAGAGCATGTCGCCCCTCCCCAGCAGCCGTTCCGCACCGGCCATATCCAGAATCGTGCGGGAATCGACTTGCGAACTTACCGCGAAGGCGATGCGCGAAGGAATATTCGCTTTGATCAGCCCCGTAATGACATCGACCGATGGGCGCTGGGTGGCGACGATGAGATGGATGCCGGTCGCGCGCGCGAGCTGCGCGATGCGCATGATGGTTGTCTCCACTTTTGCCGGCGCGACGAGCATCAGATCGGCGAGTTCGTCGATGATGATCACCACATAGGGAAGCGTTTCGTCGGGAAACTTTGCGTTATACTCTTCGATCTTGCGAACGCCCGCCTTCGCGAAGCGCTCGTAGCGTGAGTCCATTTCTTTTGTCATCTCGAAGAGCGCGCCCGCGGCAAGCCGCGCGTCGGTGATGACGTCTTTTATCAAGTGCGGGATCCCGTTGTAAACGGTCAGTTCCACGCGCTTAGGATCGATCATCAACAGTTGGACTTGATCCGGCGTCGCCGATACGAGCAGCGAAGCGATGATCGTGTTGAGACAGACCGATTTTCCGGCGCCCGTTGCTCCGGCTACGAGCAAGTGCGGCATCTTGCCGAGATCGCCGAAGACCGGCCGGCCGGTGATGTCTTTGCCCAACGCCATCCACAGCGGCGGCACCACGCCGCGATTAGGCAGCGCATCGAGAATCTCGCGAATGGCGACGATCGAGACGCTGTGATTGGGCACCTCGATTCCGACCGCCGACTTCCCGGGGATCGGCGCCTCGATGCGAATGCTGGTCGCCGCGAGAGCGAGCGCGAGATCGTCGGCGAGCGAAGCGATCTTCGATATCTTCACGCCGCGTTCGGGTTTTAGCTCGTATCGCGTGATCGACGGGCCTCGCTCGATATGCGTGACCTTCGCGCCCACGCCGAAACTTCCGAGCGTGTCTTCCAAAACGTGCGCGCGGTTCGACTCATCGGCCACCTGCGCTTGGGGCGCATCGAACATTCCGAGATCGGGAAGCCGGTACGTGCGCGCGGGAGAAGCTTCGGCGGGGTCGCCGTGCGGAGGACAAGTTTCGTAGAATTCGCCCTCCAGCTCTTCGGCGTGCGTTTCGAATGTTGCCTTTATCGGTGCAGCGGCCGGCGGCGCGGCCGTTACGGCAACCGGAGCGCGCAATGATTGCGCCTCGCGGCTCGGCAAGACGACTTCGGGCAACGCGAACGCTTCGCGAAGCGACGAATGTCCGGCCGGCATCGAAAATTTAAGTGAAGGCATTGCCGGCGGCCGAATGCGGCGCAGCATTAACAGCAGCCATCCGATAATCTTTTTCAAGCTCGCGTTGCTCAGCCAGAGAGCAAGGGTTATCACGGCGATCGTCAGCACGACCCAAGCGCCCGCTACGCCGATGAGCGCGCGCAACGCCGCCCACATCGTTTCGCCGGAGATTCCTCCGCGCACGGTGCCGCCCGAACCTAACGCGCAATCGAGGATCAAGAAACATGCAAGCGCGGAAGTTCCCAGGCCCGCAATCAATTTTGGAACGTTTATTTCCAGGAAGACTATTCCGCCGAGGAACGCGACGAGAACCGGGAATAACGGGGCCGCGGCTCCAAAGAGATAACGCAAGGCTTGCGCGGTCGTACGGCCGGCGTTGCCGGCGTGCTGCGGTGCGGTGAGAGCGATACCAAAAAGAACCGCCAATCCAATTGCGACGATTCCAAGAATTTCAAGATTGAGTTTCTTCGCACTCGCCTTCCGGCGTACGCGTGCCATTATCGCTATCGTTTCGTCGTTACACGAGGAGTTCATTTGACCACGCCGACGATCGTCGTCCTTGAGGGCGACCAAACCGGACAAGAGTTGCTCGCGCAATCGCTTCGCCTGCTCGATAAGTCGGTCATCGATATCGATCTCTCGCTCCAACGCTTCGATCTCTCGCTCGAGCGCCGCCGTGAAACCAACAATCAGGTCGTGCTGGATGCAGCGGAAGCGATGAAGTCCAGCCGTCTAGGGCTCAAGGCTGCGACGATCACGCCGGAAGTAAAAGGGGACGTAGGTTCGCCCAACGCCATTTTGCGTAAAGCCATCGGCGGAAAAGTAATCGTGCGGACGGGGCGCAAGCTACCTCGAGTCCGTCCCGTAGCCGGTATTTCGGCTCCGATCTCGGTCGTCCGAATGGCGGTCGGCGACGCATACGGCGCAAAGGAGTGGCGCGAAGGCGAAGGCGCCGACGAGGTGGCCTATCGCACCGAAACGATCTCGCGCGCAGTCTGCACGTACGTTTCGGAGTACGCTTTCGTCCACGCGAGAAAGATGGGCGCAACGGTCTTCGGCGGCCCGAAATACACGGTGAGTCCAATTTACGAAGGAATGCTCAAAGAAGAGATGGACGCTGCCGCCCGGCGACACCCGGATGTAAAATACGAGCCGCAATTGATTGACGCCACGTATGCGTTGCTGCTCTCGAACGCGGGCGATCTGCCGCTCGTGATTCCGTCGCTCAATCGCGACGGCGACTGCTTGTCCGATCTCGTAATGCAACTCTTCGGATCGATTGCCGGCGCCGAGTCCGTGCTGCTGGCATTCGATGCATCACCGAATTCGAGTTCCGGCAATTTTGTTCCGACGGTGGTGATGGCCGAAGCTCCTCACGGAACCGCTCCGCGGCTTTTCGGAAAAAACGTCGCGAACCCGCTTGCGATGATCCTTGCATCCGGCGCGTTGCTCTCGCACGTCGACGATCGGCGTGCCGCGAACGCTTCGCGCGCGATATACGAATCGGCGCTCGAAGCCGTACACGAGGGAACCGCGACGGCCGATCTCGGCGGCCATGCGACCACAACGGAGTTCACCGATGCCGTCATCGAAGGCGTGCAGCGCAAGCTGGACGTCTGGTCCACATTGTAAAGTTTCCTCCAAAGTGCGTCCCGATTTCAATTAAGCGGGCAAGGCGGGTAATGGGCGCTTGCTTGCGAGCCGAAATTTTGATAAGGGATTTCACGTCGAGGCGCTCCGATGGATGTCCTAACATGGAAGTTCGGGAGTTTCGCAGATGAGTTGGATTCCGCAAAAGCACAACGGCGCGAGGAACTGCGCGCTCGTTGACGTTCCGGGAAAATCATTCGCCCATTCTCTCGAGATGCCGGTCGTCATGCGCGTCAAGCGGCTGCCGGCAGCCGTATATGGAACGCTGATGAAGATAACGGCGGCCACGGCACAGATCCGTTCCCTCGTTTTGATCGACCGCGGCACGGAAGTTCAACTCGATTTAGAGATACCCAACTCGGCACCGCTTGCGATTTGCGGCCACATACACGAACGCCGCACCGCAATCTCCGGCGCGCGTTTTGAATATCACGTTCGTTTCGATGCAACGCCCGACGCACAACTCGACGCACTTGCAAAATACGTTCGGGAACTCGAGCGCCGCACGGCATCGGCCAAATCGATTCAAGCAAAGATCGACGCATTGCCAAGTTCGGACAAAAATCGCCGGTCTAGCTATCGCGCGATGGCCGAGTTCTCCGTTGCGTTCCGCGCTGACACCGATACGAGTTTCCACGAAGGCATCGTCGCGGATATTTCCGGAACCGGCATCCGCATGATCTCCGCGTTTACGATCCCAATCGGCACGGCACTCGAATTACGGCTTGTCCTGCCCTCCCATGTCCTCGCCGTCTATCCCGAAGAGACCGTCGCGATCGACACTTGCGAAGCGGCAAAACGCGGCGGACGCCCCGATATGCGCCGGCCCTTCGATGCGATGGCACTGCGTTCGCGCGTCGTAACGCGTTTCCGCCCTTCGGGGGATCGCCAAGTTTACGGTGTAGCGTTCGTCGAGATCGATGGATTCCAGCGCGAAGAGATCGCGCGCTTTACGCATGCCGTTCAACTTGCGCGAATACGCCGATTCTGCTAAAAGCGCCTACGAACGCAACGCTATTAACGTCACGGCAACGAGCGCAATTCCCACCCCGGCCTTTTGAATCGCGGTCAGTCGCTCTTTGAGAACGACACGCGCGAGGAATACCGTTCCGGCGGGATAGAGCGACGTAAGCACGGCGGCAATCGAAAGGAAACCGTTGAACGTGGCGAGCACGTAAAGCGCGTTTGCCGTCATGTCGATCGCGCCGCCGAGCATAATGAGCCCGAGCGTCCCCTTACGCGGAATCAAACTCGAACGAGTACCGGCCGCGACGGCGGCAAGAAAGACGATCGAAGCAATGCGCGCGGCGAGCAATCCGTGGAATCCGGCTGCCGGATGCGAATAGGAGATAAAGAGATAGAAGCCGCCGATTAAAACACCCGACGCGACCGCTTCTTTCACCCCGGACGTGGAAAACTGCCGCAAGCCCGTCCCTTCGCTCGAGGTCGAAATAACGACGATTGCCGCCAACGCTAACGCGATTCCCAACATCTGAAACGTCGAGAGATGCTCGCCGTGAAGGACGCCCGCGCCAAGCGGCAACGCTGCACCGAGGACTGCGGTGATCGGCGAAATAACGCCCATTTTTCCGATTGAGAGCGCATGATAGAGCAACGCCAAACCTAGCCCGCCGCACGCTCCTGCGGCAATCCCCCAAAGATAATCCGACACGGCGGCATCTCCCGGAAAGAACGGCGCGATTGCAAGCAGGACGACGAAACCCGTGGCTTGCGAGATGACGGCGACGCCGAGAACCGCCGTGCGTTTTGTGGCCAGACCACCGCAAAAATCCGCGGCGCCGAAAAACAGCGCCGCAAAAAGGCTCAGAACGATCGTCGCCATAGTTCGTGAGCTTACGCTTCCATTAAACTTCCATCACGATCGGTATCACCACGGGGCGCCGTTTCGTGCGCGCGTACACCGCTTTGGAAAGATGGCTGCGTATGTGCTCTTTGACGGTATTGACGTCCCGCATACCTTCGACGGAGACTTCGGCTACTGCGGCGCGAAGTTCTTTGCGAAGTTCGTCCATGAGCGCGTCGGCTTCGGGCACGTAGAAGACGCCCTTCGTCACCAAGTCGGGCTCGCCGATGATGCGCGCTTCTTCAGCGTCGATTGCAAGCACGATAACGATAATTCCGTCGTTGGAGAGCGCCTTGCGGTCGCGCAGTACGGCTTCACCGATATCGCCGACCCCCGTACCGTCCACCAGCACGTTTCCGCCGTACGTTTTACCGACCTTGTCGCCGAACTCGGCGGTAAATTCGAGTACGTCGCCGTTTTCCGCGACAAAAACATTCTCCGAATGGACGCCGGTCTGAACGGCCAATCGCCCATGCTGCACGAGCATCCGGTATTCCCCGTGAACGGGGATAAAGAACTCCGGCCGCACTAAATTGAGCATCAGGAGCAGTTCTTCTTGCGATGCATGTCCGGAAACGTGCGATTTGCCGTCGGTGCCGTGAATGACGGTCGCCCCGAGCTTGCAGAGGTTGTTGATCGTTTTGTAGACGCTTTTTTCATTACCGGGGATTGGAGTTGCGCTGATAACGATGGTGTCGCCGGGCACGATCTTGATCTTCTTATGGTCGCGTACCGACATGCGCGAGAGCCCGCTCATCGGTTCTCCCTGCGAACCGGTCGTCATGACGACGATCCGCTCCGGCGGATAGCTCTCCACATCTTCAATTCGAATCGTCGTGTCGGGCGGAATGCGCAGATGGCCCAATTCGGTCGCAAAATGCACGACGTTTTGCATGGACCGTCCGAGAAACGCGATTTTGCGGTTGAATCGTACCGCGTGATCGATCACTTGCTGCACCCGTGGGACGTTGGAGGCAAACGATGCCACGATCATGCGCCCCTTCGTGCGTTGGAAGATAGCGGTAAATGCTTCGCCGACGATCCGCTCCGAAAGGGTGTGTCCCGGCCGTTCGGAGTTCGTCGAATCGGAGAGCATGCAAAGCACGCCTTCGTCCCCGATGCGCGCGATGCGCGCAAAGTCCGCCGGTTTGTTGTCGATCGGCGTTTGATCGAACTTGAAGTCCCCCGTATGAAAGATGATTCCGACGGGCGTTCGCAGTGCGAGCGAACACGCACCCGCGACCGAATGGTTGATGTGCACGAACTCCGCTTCGATCGCGCCGTAGGCGATGCGATCGCCCGGTTTTACCGTGACGAAGCTGATATCGCTGAACCTGTGTTCGCGGGATTTCGCTTTGATTAGTGCGATCGAGAGCGACGTCCCCACGACGGGCGTTCCCGGAAAATCCCGCAGAAAGTACGGAATCCCGCCGATGTGGTCCTCGTGCCCGTGCGTTACGAGCAGAGCCCGCAGCTTATGCGCGCGTTCGCGCACGTACGTGAAATCGTTGATGACGATGTCCACTCCGAACATCTCATCGTCGGGGAACATCAGGCCGCAATCGACGACGACGAGATCGTCGTTCGTTTCGATTACCGCCATGTTGCGCCCGATCTCGCCGCATCCGCCCAGAGGAACGACTCGAACGAACGGTTCGGAGGGCGGCGGCGGGACGATCAAGGTGTCAACGCTCACAAACGTCCGCTACTTTAAAGAAGCACGACGGCGCGTGAACGTGCTTCATGAGAAAAATCATCGTCTTCGGATACCGCGCGGGGGTCGCCCTGACCTCGCTCCTCCTCAGTACTACCTTCATCGCAACCGCTTCGCCGAAAGAGGTTCCGCCATGCCCGCAAGCCGCTCTTTACTCGGCTCGCGCCCTTCGCCGAATGCGCGCGCTTCTGACGCTGCAGCTGCTCGAGATGCGCGAGCGGCGGCTCCTGCTTGTCGCCGATGCAGTGGAACGGCGGCTTCCCGTTTCCGACCTCTTGCGAGAAACCGAACCGTCTCACGAGGGAGCGCAACGGAAGCAGGCTGAAACATTTTGCCGTCCGCGCGCTACCTTGGACCGGTAGCACGCTTACTCGTTGCTCGATGAAAAGGGTTAGTGAAGATGGCGATGCGCCCAACCGGTACCGGCAGCAGCGGTTTGCGGACAATGGTCGATACGATCGTTGCGCCCGCAGAAGCGTTTGAATCGATCCGCGTAGTTCCAACGTGGGGCTGGGCGCTCGCAATAACGATCTTGCTGAGCGTACTCGGCAGCTTTTTGCTGGTGCCGGCGATCCAGCACGCGATCGTCGCCGGTTGGCCCGATATGGTGGCACAGCAGCCCGCGCTGGCCCGTCTCTCACCGGAGCAGCAGCACACGATGCTGGCGTTCGATACGAAAATGTTCGGCTTCGCCTGGATCTTCCCAATAGTGACGATCCCGATCGTATGCCTGCTGGGAGCGATCGTAATGCTGCTCTTCAATGCCATGGGACGGGGCGACGGCACGTTTGCGAAGTTCTTTTCTGCATCGTGCAACATCGCGGTGCCGACCGCCGGCCTCGCTGCGATCGTTACGGCGTTGATCGTGCTCGTTCGTGGTCAGGCCAGTTTCAATAGTCTCACGGCGGTGAGCACTGCGTTACCAAGCCTTGCGATGCTTGCACCCGCGAGCAACGTTAAGTTAATCGCGTTGCTCGCGGCAATAAACCCGTTCTCTATCTGGGCGGTGTTGCTTACGGTAGGAGCGATGTCGATTATCGGACACGTTCCGCGGCTGCAGGCGTGGCTTGCGGCCATCGTCATGTTTTTGATTCCGGCGCTGGCGGCTATGGCCGGCGCAAAATAACGAATCGATGATCGCTAGACTCGCAGCCGTCGCTCTTGCGATTGCCGCCGCAATCCCGGCGGCGGCAATCGCCGCGCCTATGACGCTGGCGGATACCGTTTCGTATGCGCTCGATCACAGTCCGGTCGTCGCTCAGAAAGAAGCCGCGCTTGCCACTGCGGACGACAACGTGGCCCACGCGCGCGGAAATGCGTTTCCAAACGCGATCGGCCTGCTCCAAAATACGTCGCAAAAGAGCGCCAACTACGGCGGAGCGTATTCAATTATCGGAAGCAAGGTCGCTCAGGTTTTCAGCCAAAACACCGCGCAAATCGGCACCAACTATACGCTGCAGACCGGCGGCCTAGCGTTCTTGCAGCTAACCGCGAGCCGCGCGCAGGACGCGCAAGCTCGCGAAGATTTAGACGCTGCCGAACGACAACTTGCGACGTCGGTCACGAACGCGTACTTTACCGTCGTGCAGCGGCAGGCCATCGTAACGCTCGACCAAGGGGATCTGCGCTATCAGAACGTTCTGGTGAGCGTTGCCAAAGCCAAGGAAGGCGCGGGCGTTGCAGCCGGCGTCGACGTTCTGCGCGCCGAAGTCGCACAAGCAAAGAGCGCTTCGACAATAGCCGGAGCCCGCGCCGACGTCGCGAACGCGGTGGAGTCGCTCGCTCAAAGTGCGGGCGCACCGCTCGATACGCAATTTTCCTTTCCGGCACAGATCTTCGGCCCCGCGTTGCCGGGCGTGGCCGAAGATCGGCTGGAAACGATGGCGGTGCAGGCTCGGCCCGAAGTCGCCTCAGCAAAGGATTCACTCGACGCCGCGCGGTTGACGCGCAAGGGATTCGACCGCGAACTCTTTCCCCAAGTGCAGATCGGCGCGGCCTTCGGAAATCAGCTTACCCCGACCAATACGACCTATCTGCTCAATCCCGACGGAACTCCGGTGATCGGTCCCAACGGAGCGCCGGTTGCGGCTCCCCGCAGTGGAAGCCCCGGCTTCTGGACGCTTTCCGCGACATCGACGTTCCAATTTCCATTTGTCGACTACGGAGTACGCCATGCAGATAAAGCAAACGACAATGCGGCCGTTGCCAACGCGCAGAATGCGTTGGATCAGGTGACGACGCAGGTCCGAGCCGACGTTCGCCAGAGCTATCGAGCAGCACAGACCGCGCTCGCACAACTCTCCTTCGCGCGCGATGAAGCGCGCCTGGGCGCCGAATCGGCTCGCGTCGCTCAATTGCAGTACCAACACGGCATCATTGCGTTATCCGACGTCCTGCAAACGCAGCAGCAGGCCGTTACCGCGCAGACGGACTTCGTCAACGCACGCGTCGCCTACGTCGACGCGATCGTTAAACTGCGCGTATCGCTTGGAACCTACGATGCACGCAGCGCCGTCGCGGACCTAAGGTAAAGATGAAGAATAGAACGCGGAACATCATCATCGTCGTCGTCGCGCTCGTCGCCGTTATCGCCTTCGCCCTTTTCACCTCGGGCTCGCGCAAGCAACCCGCAATCCCCGTAAAAACCACCGCGATCGCGCTGACGACGTTTACCGTAAAACTTCCTGAAAACGGCGTCGTGATGCATCCCGGAACGCTCACCGTACCGACGCTCGTCGCGGGCAATATCGTGAGCATCGCGGTACGAGCCGGCGACCGCGTATCGGCGGGCCAAACGCTGGCAATCGTCGATAATCCGACGATTGCTTCAACGGCTTCGGGTTCTCAAGCCGACTACGATTCCGCGGTTGCCAACGTATCGGCCGCGCGAATCAACGAAGAGAACGCGAAGGTTCAGTATCAGGCTTCGGTCGCTACTCAGAAAAGCGCCCGCGACGAGGCCAAGCGTGTTTACGATGCCGACGCGGCGCTTTTGCAGCAACGCGCAATCGCGCGCACCGTCGTCGATGCCGATAAAGCCAAGCTCGATCAAGCCCAGGTTGCCTACGATCAAGCCTTGGAGCAACTGCGCCTCGGCGCCGTCTCCGGCTACGGGCAGAACAGCATCGAATACGCGCAAGCCGCCGCAGATAAAGCCCGAATCGTTAACCAACAGAGCCAGGAGCAAGTCGCGTTCACGCGTGTGGATGCACCGGAATCCGGCATAATTCAAACCGTCGCCGCGCAGCCTTCCGACCCGATGCGCTCGCTGCAGCAAGGCGATGCCGTCACCGCCGGGCAGGCACTCTTCACCATGGCCTCGACCGGCGGGTTCATCGTGCGCGCGCAAGTCGACGAACAAGATATCATCAACGTCCGCGTCGGGCAGCGGGCCAACATAACCGGCCAAGATTTCCCGGGCAAAACGATTCCGGGGCACGTTGCCGTCATTGCGCCGGTCGCACAAAAATCCACGGATGCATCGAGCACCGCCAAGCAGGTTCTCACCACGATCGCGCTCGATCGTTCGCCGGACTTTCTCAAAGACGGCATGACCGCTGACGTCGATATTCTAACGACCGATATCTCGCATGCGATAGTGGTCCCGAACGACGCCGTTACGAAGAGCGGCAATAAATCGTACGTGTACGTCGTAAAGAACGGCACCGCGCGCAAGAAGCAGATCGTGCCCGATCGCGTCGGCGACACGACGACGCTCGTGAAGTCGGGCCTTCTTCCAGGAGATACGATCGTCGCGCAGAGCCAGCCGACGCTAAAAGACGGCGCGAAAGTAACTCCGCTCCCTTCTGCTTCACCCGGCGCATCGTCCGGCCCGTGACGCGATTCACCGCCTACTTAGAAGAGGCGCTTGCCTCACTCTGGCGCAATCGCGTGCGCTCCATCTTGACAATGCTCGGCATGATCATCGGAAGCGCCTCCATTATCGCGGTCTTCGGCATCAGCAAAGCGGCGACGAGCGGCATCGCGGCGACCTTTACTTCCTTCGGAACGCAGCCGGTGATCGTGCAAGTCGATCAATCGCAAGATTATCCGCTGCTCGCGCAGATTCAATACCGGGATGCAGCAACCGTCTCCGAAGCGCTCGGCGGTGCGGCCGAGCAAGTCCTTCCACAATGGAACCGGACGATGCAAGTAACGACGAACTTAAAAACCGACTACATCTCTACGCAAGCCGACGGCGGTAGCCACCACGACGCGCTTCTTATGGCCCAAGGGCGCAAGATCGATTCCGACGACGTCGCGAACGCCGCGCACGTTTGCGTAGTAACGCTCGATATCGCCCGCGAATTCTTCACGGACGGCGCGGTGGGAAAGTATCTGCGGATCAACGGCGGCCGCTACGAAGTCATCGGCGTGTACGCCGATATCAAGGGTTCGTTTTTGAGCAGCATCGCAAGTTCGACCGTTGCGCTTCCGTACACGACATATCACGAATATTTGGAGAGCGGGCCGGTCGATTACCTTGCGATTTTTCCATCCGAACCGCTTGCGGGCGACGCGCTCGGTAAGGCGGCCAGCTCCGCATTACAACGCATCCACGGACCGCGCGCCCGGTACCAGGTTCAAAACGCGGCCGAGCAGTTGCAAACATTTGAAAACGTTCTTAACATCATCGGGATCGGGCTCTCCGCAATCGGCGGCGTCGCGCTCGTAGTCGCCGGAATCGGGATCATGAACATCATGCTCGTTTCGGTCGCGGAACGCACGCGCGAAATAGGTATTAGGAAATCGATCGGAGCCAACCGCAACGATATCGCGCTGCAATTTCTGATGGAGGCCGTACTGCTCTCGCTCTTCGGCGGCCTGATCGGAATGATCTTCGGGCTCTTAACGACGGTCGGCGCAGCGAGTCTATTGAGCAAGCAGCTCGGCGAACTTCTTATTCCATACCTGCTCATTATCAGCATCGCGCTGATTTTTTCGTTTTTAGTCGGAACGGTATTCGGAACGTACCCGGCCCTGCGCGCCGCGCGCATGGACCCGATCGAGGCTCTTCGATCGTGATGTATTTTGAAGAAGCATGGCGCGTGCTTCTTGCCAATCGTATCCGCTCGCTTCTGACGATGACGGGACTTATTATCGGCGTGGGCGCCGTCATCGCGATCCAAATCCTCGGAACCAGCATGGCGGGCGCGGTCAATGGAGCGCTGGGAACGCTGGCCGACGACTCGTTTGTCGTCTTCCCGAACGTACAGCAGCGCGACGTTGCAAAGTCGGCCATCCATCTGCGCGATCTCGCTGCCATAGAAGAATCGGTCCCGGGCATTGAATCCGCATCGCCCCTTGGATTCACCGACGAACTGGTGCGCGCGGGACACGTGCAGGCACGATTCGGAATCTCACCGGACGGCGTGATTTCGTTTACCAATCTGCCGACGATCTACGGACGGCACTTTATCGACGACGACATTTCGGGGGCGTCCAACGTTGCGATCATCTCAAACGACGCGTACGCCCGGCTCTTTCCGGGCGGCGGCGATCCGACCGGAACGAGCCTCTATGCGGGAACGCATCGCTACGTCGTCGCCGGCGTTCTTGCCGCGCCGAAACGTGGTTTTATCAACGCGAAGTTCTCCGGCGATATTCTGATCCCGTGGACGACCTACGTGCACGACTACCTGCGCGGCGATACGATCTTCGGCGCGGGGTTCATCGCCAAAGACCCATCGCAGATTCCGCAACTCGAGATCGAGGTTCAGAAAAAGCTCGCCGACCTGCGCGGAAATCCGTCCGGCCTCGAATATCAGAGCTTCGATAAGGCCAAGTTTAGCCAAGGCATCGGCGGCATCTTCGGTGCGATGACGCTGGTCGTTGCGCTGATCGGCGCGGTTTCCATGCTCGTAGCCGGGATCGGGATCATGAACATCATGCTGGTTTCCGTCGCCGAGCGGACCCGCGAGATCGGCGTGCGCAAAGCGATCGGCGCGCGCAGTTTTCAGGTGCTGCTGCAGTTTTTTTTGGAAGCGTTGCTGCTGTGCGGAACGGGATGCGCCATCGGACTCGCGATCGGTCTTGCGCTCGGCGGCGTCGTCAACGGCATCTTCATCATCAAACTCACCGGCACGGTTACGCCGATACCGTGGGCGCAGGCGATCGGCATCGCGGCAGGGTTTGCGGTCGTCGTAACGCTGCTCTTCGGAACGTATCCGGCGTACCGCGCGGCAAAGCTCGATCCGATCGAGGCGCTGCGCTATGAATGAACGCCATCCTGCAATCGCGTTTCGCGGAATCACCAAAACGTATAAGAACGGCGCGCTGGAAGTCCCCGTCCTGCACGGCGTCGACCTCATCGTCGAACATGGCGAATACGTCGCGATCATGGGACCGTCCGGTTCGGGAAAGTCGACCATGATGAACATCATCGGCTGCCTCGATCGCGCGACGACCGGCACGTACGTGCTCGACGGTGAAGACGTCTCCGGGCTAGGCGATAACGCGCTCGCCGAGATACGCTTGCGCAAGCTCGGCTTCGTCTTTCAAGGGTTCAACTTGCTTGCCCGCACGGACGCAATCAAGAACGTCTCGCTTCCGCTATTCTACGCGGGCGTCTCGGGGCGGGAACGGACGCGCCGCGCGCTCGCAGCACTGGACGAAGTGGGGCTTGGCGACCGCACCGACCACAAGCCGAACGAGCTTTCCGGGGGGCAGCAGCAGCGGGTCGCGATCGCGCGCGCTCTGATCAACAATCCGGCGGTGCTTCTTGCCGACGAGCCGACCGGCAATCTCGACACGAGGACCAGCGCCGATATCATGGCGCTTTTCAGCAACCTCCACGGGTCCGGCCGGACTATCATTATGGTGACGCACGACGAGGCGGTGGCGCGCAACGCACGCCGGATCATACGGCTGCTCGACGGTTTGGTGGTAGCCGACGACCGCGCTGCCTGAAGCTGAAGGTCCTAATGGGACGTTCATGTTCTACGGGACACTTTTGGGCTCGCGGCAAGTAGGGAAACGTAGTAACCTGTACTTCTAGTTTTAGGAGAGACGTGAGAAATAGGGTCATGCCTACGCTCATCATCGGGCTCGTGGGCGCCATAATCGGCAGTTTCGTGATGATGCTCTATGCGAGCACACACTTCAGCAACGTCGCGGGACCGAATCATACGCCCCCGGCTCTCGTTGCGGCTCCGCTCTCGGGCGTGAGCGATCAAGATCGCATCGTGAGCGCCGTGAAACGCACGAAAGCATCGGTAGTTGCGATAACCGAGCAGATCAACGGCCAACAAGTCGTGCCCGTGGATCCGTTCATTCAGCAGTTCTTCGGACAGCAAGGCCCCGGCGTCGTGCGGCCGTATCGCGGCGAAGCCTCGGGTTCGGGATTCGTCTTCGATAGCCAAGGCGACATCGTGACGAACGCGCACGTGATCAATCCGCCGTCCGGCGGCCGCGTCTCGAACCTCACCGTGGTCTTCGCTAACGGCGACCATAAGCCGGCGCGCGCGATCGCATCAAACATCGGCGCGGACCTCGCGGTGATTCGGGTCGACGGCTATTCCAAGCTGCCGCCGCCGCTGCAACTTGCAGACTCCGATAAACTAGAGGCGGGCCAGTGGGCAATCGCAATCGGCGAACCCTACGAACTCCAGCAGACGGTAACGCTCGGCATAGTTTCGGCATTCAAACGGAGCGAACAGGTTGCCGAAAACCAGCTAGCCTACAATTTTAAAGGCCTATTGCAAACGTCGGCACCGATCAATCCGGGAAACTCCGGCGGACCCCTCATCGACATCGACGGCCAAGTCATCGGCGTGAATCAGCTCACCAACGAAGCCGCTCAAGGGATCGGTTTCGCGATTCCGTCCAACGATGTCCGCCGCATCGTTCCAGAACTCCTTAAAAATCCGGGCGTACATCAGGGAACCGACACGGGCTTCGTGGGCATCGTAATGGGGCAACTCAGCGCCGGTTTGCGCAACCAGATCGGTTACACCGGACAAAGCGGAGTGGCCATACAGCAGGTCTTGCAAGGCTCGCCTGCCGATAAGGCGGGGATCCAGCCCGGCGACGTGATTTTGGAGGCCGACGGCAAGGCGTTTAACGATCTCAAGGCGCTGCACGACTATATCGGCTCGAAAAAACCGGGCGATACGATCCGGATGAACGTCTGGTCACGTGGCGTTAAGAAGTTCGTCGCCGTGACGCTTCAGGAACGGCCGGCCGGAACGCCGGTTCAGAGCGGCCCATAACGCTCCCCGCTCGGCTGAATATGAAAGAAGGGGCCCGTCGCGACGGTCCCCTTCTTTACGCGCGCAACCGAAAGTGCCAGAATCATGTCATATGTGATGTAAGCAGAAACATAGTCTGCGCGGCCGTTGTATGATGGCTGGGTAACTACTGCAGAGCAACCATAAGCGGCAAGGCGCACCCGTCTCTCCTGCATCGCCGGATCGTTGCGAACGGAGCACTAACCTCGGTGCTCGAATCGCCTCGGCTCGACTGCGGCAAAGTTGGGAGTAGCTGGTCCCGGAAGTTCGGCAAACACACAAAATATAACGAGGTAGAACATAACATGGCTAAAGTGGTCGGAATCGACCTAGGCACGACCAATTCCGTCGTCGCCGTGATGGAGGGTTCGTCGCCCGCCGTCATTCCAAACTCCGAAGGGTCGCGCACGACCCCCTCCGTCGTCGCGTTCACGAAAACCGGCGAACGTCTCGTCGGACAGCTCGCTAAGCGCCAAGGCATCACCAATCCCGATCGCACGATCGCGTCGATCAAGCGCCACATGGGCGAAGGCGATTACCGCGTGAAGATTGACGGCAAAGATTACACGCCGCAAGAGATCTCCGCGATGATTCTGCAAAAGCTGGTGAACGACGCCAGCAATTACCTCGGCGAACG
This sequence comes from Vulcanimicrobiota bacterium, assembly GCA_030854045.1. Classification (GTDB taxonomy): domain Bacteria; phylum Vulcanimicrobiota; class Vulcanimicrobiia; order Vulcanimicrobiales; family Vulcanimicrobiaceae; genus JALYTY01. Next base: position 68,751 of record JALYTY010000019.1, read on the forward strand.
CGTAACGCGCGCGGTCATCACCGTTCCCGCATATTTCAACGACGCGCAGCGTCAAGCGACGAAGGACGCCGGTAAGATCGCGGGACTCGACGTTCTGCGCATCATCAACGAACCGACCGCTGCGGCGCTTGCGTACGGACTCGATAAGAAAGCCAACGAAACGATCCTCGTTTGGGACCTCGGCGGCGGGACGTTCGACGTTTCGATTCTCGAAGTCGGCGACGGCGTATTCGAAGTCAAATCGACCAACGGCGACACGCGCCTCGGCGGCGACGATTACGATCATCGCATCGTCGAATGGCTCGTCGGCGAGTTCCGCAAAGAACAAGGCATCGATCTCTCAAAAGACAAGCAGGCGATGCAGCGTTTGACCGAAGCTGCCGAAAAGGCGAAAATAGAGCTCTCTTCGGTGGTGCAAACATCGATCAATCTGCCGTTCATCACGGCCGATCAGGAAGGCCCGAAACACCTCGATATCACGCTGACGCGCGCGAAATTCGAGGAGCTTACCGCCGACCTCACCGATCGCTGCGTGGCTCCGTTTAAAAACGCGCTCGCGGATGCGAAAATCGACGTATCGAAGATCGACGAAGTCGTGATGGTCGGCGGTTCCACCCGCATGCCCGTCATCCAGGAACTCGTTAAGAAACTCACCGGTAAAGATCCGAACCTGACCGTGAACCCCGACGAAGTGGTCGCGGTCGGCGCGGCGATTCAAGCGGGCGTTCTCGGCGGCGAAGTAACCGGCGTCGTATTGCTCGACGTAACGCCGCTTTCGCTCGGCCTCGAAACACTCGGCGGCGTCATGACGACTCTCATAGAACGCAACACCACGATTCCAACGAAGAAATCGCAGATCTTCACGACCGCTGAAGACGGCCAGACGTCCGTAGACATTCACGTGCTGCAAGGCGAACGGCCGATGGCGGGCGATAATAAAACGCTCGGGCGTTTCCGCCTCGAAGGCATACCGGCGGCTCCGCGGGGCGTGCCGCAAGTCGAAGTGACGTTCAATATCGATGCCAACGGCATCGTCAATGTAGGCGCGAAAGATCTCGGCACCGGCAAAGAACAGCAGATAACGATTACCGCGTCGACGAATCTGAACAAAGATGAAGTCGAACGGATGGTCAAGGATGCTGAAGTTCAAGCTGCAACCGATAAGGCGAAGCGCGACGAAGCGGAGATCCGCAACAACGCGTCGAGCCTGATCTATTCGACTGAAAAATCGCTCAAGGAAGTTGGCGAGAAACTCGATCCGGGAGCGCGCGGCGACGTGGAGACGGCACTTGCCGAACTCAAGCGCGTCAGCGAAAACGGGACGGTTTCGGAGATCAAGCCGGCGATCGACGCGCTGCAGCAGGCCAGCTTCAAGATGGCCGAACTGCTCTATAAATCGGCATCTCCCAACGGGGAGGCCGAAGGTGCGCCAACCGACGGCGCGACCGGCTCCAACGGTCATTCGGCGGGCGAAGCTCCCGCTGAAGACGTGATCGACGCCGAATTCAAGGAAGCAAAATAGACGAGAGCGTTTGGATTCCCGGAGCGGTTCGCTGAAGGAAGCTATGCAAAGCTGTCCGCGGGCCGCTCCGGTCAATTCAAACGAACTGGTCTGCGACTGATTATGAACATTGAAAACGAACTGATCACCGAAGCCGGCGAAGCGCAGATTCCCGGCACGGCCTCGGCTGCCGATTCGGGCGGCTTGCATTCGCAGTTGGATGCGGCAAATGCCAAAGCCGACGACAACTACAACAAGTTCCTCATGGCGATGGCGGATTTCGAGAACTATAAACGCCGCATGGAGCGCGATAGCGCAGCGCTATATACGGCGTACCGCCGAAAAGTGCTCGAACGCTTTCTCCCGGTCCTCGACAACTTGGAACGAGCGCTGCAATACAATGCGAGCGGCGACGATAAATTGCGCGGCGGCGTCGAAGCGACGCTGCGTGTTTTCGAAGCGGCACTTGCAGCCGAAGGCGTAAAGACGATCGACGTAAAGGGCAAACCGTTCGACCCGCGGATCGCCGAGGCCATCGGCACGGCTCCGGCAGGCGCAAGTACGGAAGACGACACGGTGCTCGAAGTCGCCGAGAAAGGCTACACGATCGGCGAGGAATTGCTGCGCCCCGCCAAGGTGATCGTTGCCAAAACGGCCGGATGAATTACAAAGACTATTACTCGCTTCTCGGCATTCCGAAAAACGCCGCAGAAAAAGAGATCAAGTCTGCGTACCGCAAGCTTGCTCGCAAGTGGCATCCCGATGCAAATCCCGATAATCCGAAAGAGGCCGAAGAGCGCTTCAAAGAAATTTCGGAAGCCTACGAAGTTCTTGGCGACCCGGAAAAACGCAAGAAGTACGACGTCCTAGGTTCGGACTGGCAGAGGGCGGCGCAGCAAGCCGAAGCGCAGCGGCAATACCGTTCGCGTTACAATGAGCAAGAGTTCCGAGGGTTCGATTTTAACGAAAACAGTGCCGGCGGCGGCGCAGGTGCGGGGCCAAGCGGATTTTCGGATTTCTTCGACATGTTTTTCTCCGGTGTCGGACGCCGGCAGACGACACAAACGACTACCGGCTACCCACAGCGCGGGCAAGACCTGGAAACCACGATCGAACTGGGCCTGCGCGACGTATACGACGGCGGGAAGAAAGCCGTCTCGCTTCAGATCGAAGACTCGTGCCCGCGTTGCCGTGGAACCGGCACCTATCAAGGACGTTTATGCCCCCAATGCAGCGGCACGGGCAAGCTGCTTGTCACGAAGAAGTTCGAGGTCACGATCCCCAAAGGAATCGGTGACGGGCAGCGGATCCGCCTTGCCGCTCAAGGCGGGGCGGGCGTCGGAGGCGGCCCGAACGGCGATCTCTACTTGATCGTAAAAATGCTCGAAGACGCGACGTACAAGCGCCGGGGCAACGATCTTTACGTCGATCTTCCGGTGAATCTTTACGACCTCGTACTGGGCGGCGAGGTGAAGGTGCCGACGATGGGCGGACAAGTCGCGATGACGATTCCGGAAGGAACGCAGAACAATCGCCTCCTGCGTCTGGCCGGGAAAGGCATGCCCAACGTGAAAAGCGCGGTGGCAGGCGATCAATACGTTCGTCTAATCGGGCAGCTTCCGCAAACGCTCGACGACAAAGAGAAGAAGCTTTTCAAAGAGCTTTCTGCCATGCGCAACGGGAAGAAGCCGTAACTGCATCTCTCCACACCCCGAACCTTAGAGGAGATTCTATGCTCAAAGACATCGCCTTCGTCGCTTATCCGTCCAAAAGCGTGCAGAGCAGCCGAGAGTGGTACGAAAAAACCCTGGGCATGAAATTCAGCATGCCGTATGCAGAAGACGGCGTAGAAAAATACAATGAAGCGCCGGTTGGAAGCGGCACGTTTGCATTGATGACGCACGAGTGGATCGACCGCGACCCCGGAAGCGGCTCGGGAGTCGCTTTCGAAGTCGAGAACCTCGACGATGCAATGTCGCAGTTGCGTGCCAAGGGGGTTCAGATAGAAGCGCCCTACGAGACGCCGGTCTGCAAAATTGCGTCGTTCAACGATCCCGAAGGCAACAAGGTAACGCTGCATCAGATCACCGTACCGCACTAGCGCCCTCACTTCGCTTGCAAATGTGCGCCCGTTAGGCGGGTTAGGCACTAACGTATGATGTCAGGTCATGGGTTGATGTGGTCCAACATGTACGGGCCCGACAAACCCAAGGTGCGTAAGCGTATCGAGTGGCGCCGTATCGGCGCCCTCTTTGCTCCGTATTTCAAAGAGCAGTCGCTCGTTTTCGGCTGCATCGTCATTAGCGCGCTGCTCGGGCTGCTGCCCGGTTACATGACGGCGCGCATTATCGACAGCGCTATTCCGCACAAGAGCCTCCGCGAACTTACGACGTACGTGGCAATCATACTCGGCACGGCGCTCCTCTCGATGGCGTTTGGGGTGCTGCAAGGCTACCTAAACTCACTCGTCGGCGAAGGAATCATGCGGGATATCCGCACGAGCCTCGTCGCGCATCTTCATAAGATGCCGCTTTCGTTCTTCAGCGGGACGAAGACCGGCGAAATTATGAACCGCGTATCGAGCGATGTCGATAACGTGGACAACGTCGTTACCGGAACCCTTACGGCGATTATTACCAACGTCGTGATGATTCTCACAACGCTCGTTGCAATGTTCGTCTGGAATTGGCGGCTCGCGCTGATCTCGCTCATCGTCGTTCCGTTCATGGTGCTTCCGCTCGGTCCGGTCGGGCGGCGAATGTACGAGATACGTAAAAAGACGCGGGAACAGCGCGACACGATCGAATCGATCACGCAAGAAACGCTTTCCATCTCGGGCATCACGCTCATCAAGTCGTTCGCACGAGAAGCGTTCGAAAAGTCGCGTTTTTACGATGTCGGTACGCAGCTTATGAATCTCGAGATTCGCCTCGCGATGGTCGGACGCTGGTTCATTGCCTCCGTCACCGCAATGGTCATAGTCGGACCTGCAATCGTTTGGATCGGCGGCGGGTGGCTCGCCGTGCAAGGACTACTGGACGTCGGCGTGATCGTCGCATTCATCGGGTACATTCAAGGGCGCCTGTACGGCCCCGCAGCCGCGCTCGTGGGCGTGCAGGTTCAAGTCGTGAGCGCGCTTGCCGTATTCGAGCGCATCTTTGACTATCTCGACATGGCGACCGAAGAATACACGCCGTCCGGAGCGCTGCAATTGCGCGAACTGCGCGGCGATATCGAATTCGACCGCGTAACCTTCGGCTATAACTCCGACCGCACGATTTTGGACAACGTCAGTTTCCATATCGACCCGGGACAGCTCGCGGCTTTCGTCGGGCCGTCCGGCGCCGGAAAATCGACGATTACGCAGCTCGTTCCACGGTTCTACGATCCGCAATCGGGTCGCGTACTCATCGACGGACACGATGTAAAAAGCCTTACGCTCGATTCACTGCGCCGCGACATCGGAATCGTTACCCAAGAAACTTACCTTTTCCACGACACGATTGCATCGAATCTGCGGTACGCCAAAACCGATGCTACCGATGAAGAGCTCATCGCGGCATCGAAGAGCGCAAACATTCACGACTTTATCGCGAGCCTTTCCGACGGCTATGCGACCGTCGTAGGAGAACGCGGACATAAGCTCTCGGGCGGAGAGCGTCAGCGACTCGCGATCGCACGCGTGCTGCTTAAGAACCCGAGCATACTCATCTTGGACGAGGCCACGAGCGCACTCGATTCCCACAACGAAGCCGCAATTCAAAGCGCGCTGGAAGTCGTCATGCGCGGCCGCACAAGTCTGGTTATCGCACACCGTCTTTCGACGATTCGCGCCGCAGACATAATCTTCGCGATCGAAAACGGCCGTATCGCAGAAAGCGGCACGCACGATGCTCTTTTGGCGCAAGGCGGAGTTTACGCACATCTCTACCGCACGCAATTCCGCGACGCCGCACTGGAGGTCTAAAATGGATGGTGCAACGCAATACGCGCTTGCCTACGCGCTGACCACGAGCGCCGGCCTGCGAGGCGTGCTCACGCTGGCTGCTGCATCGATCGCAGTTCACGCAGGTTTTCTGCATCCGCCGGGCGCTTTCGCCTGGCTCGGTTCAACGGCGGTAACGATCGCGCTTGCAGCGGTTGCAATAGCCGACTTTGCGGGTGACAAAATCCCGGTCGTCGATCATGCGCTTCACGCGCTTAACCTGCTTGTGAAACCCGCGTGTGCCGCCATCCTGGTCGGCGGCACACTGCACCCTCACTCCCAAAGCGCGCTGATCGCCCTGATGGCGCTCGGTGCCTTTAACGCGCTGGGAATTCACGCCGCGTCGGCAACGGTGCGCGGCACCTCTACGCTAACGACTGCCGGTGTCGCAAATCCCGCAATCAGCACGGTCGAAGATTTCGGATCGATCGCGATGCTGGTTATCTCGTTCGTCGCACCACTCGTCGGCGCCGCGCTTGCAATCGTGCTTTCAATCGCGCTCCTGACGCTGGGGAGAAAACTCTGGCGAACCACGCGCAGAAAGACGATCGCATAACGCGTTTAAACTTCGTGGAGCTTCCGGTGACGCTCTGGAAAACAGATTTTTTAAGTATGAGCTTTCGTATCTGCTCGGCGCCAAACGCGCGTAGACAGCTAGCTTAATTGGGCGCCGCATATATAACTCGTAACGGTTTTGCCGTAATGATGCTGACGATTTTCGCCTTCGGATGCAGAGCCGCGCCGGCAAGTCAGCACACTGGCTGCGCATCGCAACTGTTTCCAGATCCCGGGCGTTCCTACCGCGCCATCGATTTCGCGAAGGCGGGTCCTGGTCTCTCTCTATCCCAGTGGAGTGTCGTACAGGCGGTCTTGCATGCGAGTCCCGAAAAGGGACCGCCCAATCCAAACGAGCCAAGCGGACAGCGTTCGAATTTGATGTATAGCATTTATGCAGGCTCTTTGATCCTATACTATGGCGTTCCGGCTTACCCGGACGGACTTATTCCGCCGAACAACCCTGGCTGCCCGGAGTCGCTCATGTGCCGCGAGGGGTACGACGTAATCGGAACCCAAGGAGTAGGCTATGTCCCGCACCGCGACGCAGGTATCGAAGGACTGTATTTTTGCTGCGTGGGTGATAGCTTTCCGAAGTTTTCGATCGTCGATATCGTAGCGCGCAAAGCTTACGCGAAAGAGCACGTTGCTGGTCCTGAGGACTATTTTAAAGAGGTAGATCGAGAGGTATCAAAGTGCGTGCACGGCGCTGAAAAGCCGGCGCGCTGACGTGTTGAAACGCGTTTCTTTAGGCTGTTGCAGCGGGTATCCTTATCTCCATCGGCATCGCCGGTACATGAAGCTTCGCTCCGGTAGCGGCTTGAACTTCATCGACCGTTACGCCCGGTGCTATCTCCCGCAATATCAAACCGTCCGCCGTTACGTCAATCGTTCCGAGGTCCGTCATGATCTGTTGCACGACGCCTTTGCCGGTAATCGGAAGGGAGCACCGCTCCACGATTTTATGCGCGTTTCCCTTTGCGATGTGTTCCATCATGACGATGACGCGTTTTGCGCCGTGCACGAGATCCATCGCACCGCCCATGCCCTTTACCATCTTGCCGGGAATCATCCAATTCGCAAGGTCACCGTTCCGCGCAACCTGCATTGCGCCGAGGACTGCGAGATCGATGTGACCGCCGCGTATCATGCCGAAGGAAAGCGACGAATCGAAAAACGCCGCGCCGGGAAGCACGGTAACCGTTTCCTTGCCTGCGTTGATCAAGTCGGGATCTTCTTCACCTTCGTACGGATATGGCCCCATGCCCAAAATGCCGTT
>JALYTY010000058.1 GCA_030854045.1 Vulcanimicrobiota bacterium
AACCGGCACTACGGCATCCGCTCCGGCCGGAACCACGCCTCCCGTCGCAATATGCAGCGCGGACCCGCGCGCGAGCACGCCGTTCCACGCCGAACCCATTGCAACCGTGCCGGCAATTGCGAGCCGTCCGGGTACGCTAGCAGAAGCGACCGCAAAACCATCCATCGCGGAACGCGGCGCATCGGGATAGTCGCGGTCGGCAACGATCCGTTCGCCGAGAACACGTCCGTATGCATCGTCGATACTCACGCGTTGAATCGACGGCGATATGGGAGATACGGCCGCAAAAAATGCCGCAATTGCGTCTGCAGGCGACAGAAGAGTTTCATGCGCGAAGCCGAAGCGGCGGTCTTTCATGCTGGATATCGTTACGCTACGCCGCGATCCCGATCGCGTTCGACGCTCGGCGCAGCGTCGTGGACTCGATGCTTCATTCGTCGATGAGGTTCTGCGCTTAGACGAGCAGTACCGCTGCGAACTCGCTGCCCTCGAAACGGCGAAGGCGGAGAAGAATCGATTATCGTTCGAGATCGGCAAAGCGGCGGATCGCGCCGCGGCGGCTCGCGATCTGCGGCCCACGCTCGATGCGCTCGCGATTGCAATCGAACGAAGCGAGGCATCGGCTAGAGCGCTTTCGTTCGACACGCCGGATTCCGCCTTGCGGTCGCTGTTGGAAAGCACGCCCAACTTGCTGGATGAATCGGTGCCCTCGGGGGATGGGCCATCCGACAACGTGACCGTCGCAACGTGGGGAACACCGCACGAATTCACCTTCGTTCCTAAACCCCATTGGGAACTGGGAGAATCGCTCGACATCTTGGATTTCGAGCGCGCCGCGAAACTTTCGGGAAGCCGCTTCGCCGTGCTCAAGGGAAAAGGGGCGCGGCTCTCGCGGGCGATCGCGCAGTTCTTCTTGGACCGGGCGGCGGAGCGCGGCTATCTTGAAATTGCGCCGCCGTATCTCGTAACGCGCAGCACGATGTGGTCTACCGGCCAACTGACGAAATTCGCCGATGCGATGTTTCAAGATCGCGACGCCGATCTGTTCATGATTCCAACCGCAGAAGTGCCGTTGACGGCGATGCACGGTGAAGAACTCTTGCTCCCCGAAGACCTCCCGCGCAAATATGCGGCATACTCGCCGTGTTTTCGCAGAGAAGCCGGAGCGGCCGGAAAGGACACGCGCGGGTTAGTCCGCCAGCATCAGTTCGAAAAAGTGGAGCTCGTCTGGCTGAGCGCACCCGAGAATTCGTTCGATGCACTCGAGCATTTGACCGCCGATGCGCGATCGTTGCTGGCCGAGCTTGAACTTCCATACCGCGTCCTCGCGCTCTGCGCCGGAGATACCGGATTCAACGCCGCAAAAACCTACGATCTGGAAGTCTGGGTGCCGAGCGCGAGCATGTACCGCGAGATCAGCTCGTGCTCGAACTGCACCGATTTTCAGGCGCGCCGCGCCGGCATTCGATTCCGCCGCGATGCGAAGTCAAAACCCGAACTCGTGCACACGCTCAACGGATCGGGCCTTGCCGTCGGACGCACGCTGCTTGCCGTGATGGAAAACTTTCAGCAGGCTGACGGCAGCATTACGATTCCGCTCGCGCTGCAGCGTTACACGGGTTTCGACCGAATTACGCCGCAGTAGCGCGAAGAATCGCCGCTGCCAGCGCTTCGACTGCCGCCGAACGTTGCGGAACGGCGGCACCTGCGCGGAAAAACGCTTCGATGCGAACGCTCGTGCGCGCAGCGTCGATCGGATCGAACGTAATGCGCACGCGCTCGTTGTTAATCACGCCGAATCCGGCTTCGATAAACCTGCCCGGGCGGTCGTCGACCGCGACGTTCGCTCCGAGCGCCGCTTCAAGCTGCACGAGCGCGCAATCGTATGCATCGGCGAGCGCGCGAGGGACTTCGAGCGTACGATGCGGGCGCAACCCGACGCGCGCGGTCGTTTGCGGGCGAAGCCACTTCAATAAAAAACTCAATCGTTCACACCGATTCCCGAATGAGATCGAGCAAACGCTGCCGGTCGAGATACTTTATGTGGCCGCGCTCGCGTTTGAGAAGTCCGCGATTTTCCAGCTCCGCGATCGCTCGCGCGGCAACTTCTTTGACGGTGCCCGCGCTCGCGGCGATCTGCGCTTGCGTCAGCGACGGCAGCGGAGCAATCGCCGCGCTCAATCCCTGCTCCGGCGTCGCGAACGGCAAGAGCGCCGAAGCGATTCGCGCCAAGATCGGTTGGGTGGATTGCGCGGTAAGCGCGTCGGCGAGGAAGCGCCCGCGCTGCGCGCAGACTTCCCCAAGAGCGAAGAGTACGTTGGAATGTGTGCGCGCGACTTCTGCCACCGCTTCGCGCGCTATTCGAACGTACCGGGCGCTCTTCGTCAAGATGATGACGCGCCCCATGAAGCGGCCGTTGTCGAAGAATTCCGATTCCCCGAAGAGTTCGTACGGAACGATCTCGTAAAATATGCGATCGCGCGAAGCTGCGTCGCCGCTGGCAAGCGCTGCGACGCCCTCGAAGAGAAGGCCCAGAAACGGCCACTCGGTATTATCGTGCACGATTGTTGCCGCACGCTGCGCCGTCTGCACCGTCGATGTGCGAGCGAGCGTCGCCAGCGGTGCGTCGGGCAGATCGCGGAACGTTACGCTGCGTTTCAAAACGCTTTCGATCGACGCAACGCCGTTCGTCGCCTTCGCGCGCCCCAACACGATATGCCATTCCGCGGTACCGACGCGACGTTGCTCGAACGTCACCTGCGAATCAAGCGCGCTTGCAAGCGATACGGCAAGCCCGCGCGGTTCGTTCTCGGTTACGATGGTTAAGCCGGCATCGTCCGGCAGATCGTGAAACGCGGCAACGACTACTGCGGTTCGCTCCCACGTCGGAAGTCCTCGAACGTCGACGCGGAGCTTATCCATGGGAGGCATCATTCTGGACTATGGGCGCGCCTCTTTCCGCGGAAGGCGGTCTTGCGGAACCATTGCGACCGGATTTCTTTGCTGCTCCCAAAGCTTTTTCGCAGCGGGCGGAAGCGCGTCCATGTGCTTGAGAAAGAGCGCAATCTTCCAGATGTCGTTACGGTCCAGCGAGCGTACGAACGCGGGCATCCCGGTAAGCCGGATGCCATGCGAAACCTTCCAGTACGTGACGCCTTCGGGATCGTCTTCGACGCCGTCGTTTGCAAACTGCGGCGCTTTTTGATATAGCCCGAATGCGATTGTCGAGGGCTTGCCGTCGGCCGTGCCGTGGCAAGCGGCGCAGTTCGCGGCGTACAGTTTCACGCCCGCTTCAAGATTCACATCGTTTGCCGCAAGCGGATTCGGCGCAAGGGTTGCTTCGCGTGCGATCGTCGCATGAAGCGACTTACCGGCAGCCCAGCGTTCCAGTTTACTCGGAACGGCGTCGGCATTCGCCGGAATGAGGATGCCTTGCGTTACGCCGATGAAGCCGATAACGGCGAGCACGACGAGTGCCGCAACAATGCCAAGAATAAAATTTTTCACTCATTAACTCCGAGAAGGTT
>JALYTY010000082.1 GCA_030854045.1 Vulcanimicrobiota bacterium
GAGCGCCGCATCGTTGAGCTTCATCTTATTGAGCGCTTCGCGCAGATCGCCGTAATCTGCGCCTTCGTTCGGGTACAAGCCGCAATAGACCATCGGGACCGCTTTTCGGTATCCCGCTAGCGGCACGTGCGCCGGATTGTGCGCTTCGGTTAAGGTATCGCCGACATCGATGTCGCCGAGCGACTTCACGTAGGCAATAACGTACCCTACGCTTCCGAGCGAGAGCTTCTTCACCGGCTTCATCTGCGGACCGAAGATGCCGACTTCGGTACATTCGTAGACGCGTTCGTGTGCCATCGACATGAACTTGCTGCCGGCTTTGAGCTCGCCGTCGGCCACCCGCACGTATGAAACCACGCCGCGATACGCATCGAACTGCGCGTTGAAAACGAGCGCGCGCAGATGGTCGCTGTGGCCCTTCGGCGGCGCGATGCGCGCGACGATCGCTTCGAGAATGTCTTCTACGCCGGTGCCGTTTTTCGCACTTGCGAGTATGCACTCGTTCTTCTCGATAATGAGCAGTTCTTCGACTTCGTTCATCACTCGCTCCGGATCGGCTGCCGGAAGATCGATCTTGTTAATCACGGGAATGATGGTGAGGTCGTGCTCGACCGCCAGATGATAGTTGGCGAGCGTTTGCGCCTCGATCCCTTGCGCGGCATCGATAATGAGCAACGCGCCTTCACATGCGGCGAGCGAACGCGACACTTCGTAGGAAAAGTCCACATGGCCGGGCGTGTCGATCAAGTTAAGCGCGTATGTTTCGCCGTCTTTCGCCTTGTAACTCAGCGTCACCGGATGCATGCGGATTGTAATGCCGCGCTCCCGTTCCAAGTCCATCGCATCGAGCGCTTGATCTTCCATGTCGCGCATCTCGACGGTTTTCGTCATCTCGAGCAGCCGGTCGGAGAGCGTCGTTTTGCCATGATCGATATGCGCGATAATGCAGAAGTTGCGCACGTTGGCCGCGACCTCGGTGCGATGCACTTTATCGACCTTCATACGCGTCCGCTTCCGCTAGTACGGCAAACACGCCGCGTATGCGGCTCGCGTGACGAGCGGAATGACGAGGAAATTGAGAACGAGGATGACGACGAGAAACGCCAAATCGAGGCCGCCTACCGGCGGAACGATGCGGCGGATCGGAGTGAGCACGGGCTCGACCAGCATCGCGAAATACCGCACCCATGGCCCGCGGATATCCGGAATCCACGAAAGGACCGCGTAGATCAGCAGCACGATAAGATAGGCGCGGATAAGCCAGACGGCCAGCTGGTCGAGTTGACAGAGCAATGCATTCACGGTGCGTGCGCCGTTCTACGGAAGCGACGCGAGGACATTTGACGGGACGCCGTGCAGATACGGCGTCGGATCGATTGGGACTCCGTCGCGCATGAGCTGATAGTGCAGATGCGGTCCGGTCGAAAACCCGGTGGAACCTACCGCCCCGATCGCTTCACCCTTAAAGACGTGTGCTCCGACTTCCACATCCGCACGCGAAAGGTGCGCGTACCAGGTGTGCAAGCCGTTGCCGTGATCGACGTCGATTTTGATCCCGAAGCCGCCATCGTAACCGTTGGCGACGACAGTCCCTGCAGCTGCCGAGCGCACCGTTTCGCCGTAGTCGGCCGAAAGGTCGACCCCGGGATGGAATTCGGTATCCGGAGAGGTGCGGTAACAGAAGCATCCCACCACGCCGGCGCCATTGACGGGATCGATAGATGGAATAGCGGCAATCATCTGGGCGCGCACGAGATCGCGCAGGTGCCGCACGTTGAGCACGTGCATCGCGAAACGCCGGATGGTGTTGGAGTCGTACGACGTAACCGTCGAAACCTCCGATAGCGTGCGCACTTGCTTCGCAACGGCCGGCAAGGAGGGGGCGGGGGTCCACGACGTCTTTTGAAGCGCTCGCATGCGTGCCGAGCGAGCCGGAAGCGGCGCGCCGATCAACGCGCGAATCTCTTGGTTTTGCTTCTGCACCCGCTGCAGCTGCTGCCGAATTGCCTGAGTCTGCCGGTCGATCTGCTCGATCGTTGCTTGCTGCGCCGCGCTCTGAGATTGAAGCGTGCTTACCTGCGAACGGGCGTGAACGACTTGCGCCGCGGCGAAGCTAAGCAAGCCCACAAGAACGATAGCGAAACAGGGGGCCGCAATCCATACATGCCGGCGGCGCAACTCGAACCGGTGCAGCATTTCGTCCACTTGGCGGACGATTTTGGCATAGTAGCGATCGTCGATCATATATTCGTCGTTGAGCCGCGCGCGCGCTCTATCGCAAGCAGCTCTTCTTGAGAAGCGTTGACGGCGGGCTGATAACCGCGCACCGCTTTGCCGAACGTGCGGGTGTCGGCACGCGAGTAGATGCTGGAGATAACCGCTCCATCTCCCTCGCGATTCAGAAATGCAACCGCATACGAAAGTTCGGATCCGGTATCGTCGAAGGCATCGTACCGTACGAAGCCGATCCGCGAAACATCGGTGCAAGCAAGAGCCTCAAGTTCTCCCAACCGTCCGCTCACCCTGTGCGATTCCGCTTGGACGAGCGCAAGGGACGCATCGATCGAAGACAACCGCTCGGCAGCTCCGATTCCGCCGCCCAGCAATTCATCGTGTGCAGCCACGAGCGCCGTGACCCGTGCAAGCGCGGGACGAACGATTGTCCAGTGATAGACCGCAATTGCCGCAAGAATCACGAGCGTTCCCGCAAGCGCGTATGCCTGTCCGACGAAAACAAAACTTGTCATAAATACAAACCACGACGAGAGCTGAGGAATTTCACGGCACCCGTAAAGGCTCGCTTACCGTTGCTACCTTCCGGTCCTGGCGGGGTTCACAAGGTTACGCCGCGTGAAGCCCAGCCCCCATCATGGCCCGGCCATAATAGCACACGGCCACGTCGCTTGCTGTCGAATAAGACCCACGTCTAGTGCAGCCGCTTGCTTAAATTGTGAGTGTCGGTTCAGTACGCGGCACGGGCTTGATCTTCGCGAACTTCTTTGCGAGCGCGCGATCGTGCTCGACATGCTTCGCCATCGCAGGGGCAAGAGAGCGTCGTCGGCATCCGGCGAACCGGATTGCTGGCGCACTGTGGAGAACGCCGCTTCGTCATGGATCCAACGGTCATAAAGGTTCGCGAGAGCGGACCGTATCTCGTCAAAGGGCCGGTTACGCTCGTCGACGTAGACGGAAATCAATACACCGTGGAAGGCGAAAACGTCGCGCTGTGCCGCTGCGGCGGTTCGGCGACGAAACCGTTCTGCGACGGCTCGCACCGCACGAACGGATTCAACGCGATCGAACGGGCCAAGGTAGATAAATAACATGCCGTCTTACATTCGCGCGGGCTCGTTGCCGCACAAACGGCACATTCAGTTTCGCCGTCCCGACGGCGGCCTTTATGCCGAAGAACTCTTTTCTACCAAAGGGTTCGAAAGCGTCTATTCACTCCTCTATCATCTGCGGCCGCCCACCGCGACACTTGCGGTCGACGCATGGCAACGGCCCGAAACGCGGTTCGTACCGAACAATCCCTTGCGCAACCGGCATATCAAAGGGTTTGAAGTAACGACTGCAGGCGACGCGGTCGAATCACGCGTGCCGATGCTCGGCAACGAAGACATCGTACTGTCGCTCGCAGATGCCGACCGAGCGATGGAATATTGGTACCGCAACACGAGCGGTGACGAACTGCTCTTCATTCATCGCGGCGCCGGCACGATCGAAACGCCCTTTGGAGAACTTGCATACCGCGCGCACGACTACATCGTGATACCGACCGGTACCACGTACCGGGTTCTTCCCTCCATGCCTACGCGCATGCTCGTTCACGAGTCCTCCGGAATGGTGAAAATTCCGCGCAAATACCGCAATGAGTTCGGTCAACTCGAAGAACATGCGCCGTATTACGAACGCGATTTCCGCGTACCGGCACTGCGTCCGCCGGTCGATGCGCCGGGCGAATACGAGGTTCGCGTGAGCAACGGCGATCGAAGCGCGATCTACACGGTCGCTAATCATCCGTGCGACGTCATCGGATGGGACGGCTACTGCTATCCCTATGCGTTCAATATCGAAGAGTTCGCTCCGATTACCGGAAAGCTGCATCAGCCTCCGCCGGCACACGCGACGTTTGAAGCACCCGGGGCCGCATTCTGCGCTTTCGTCCCGCGTCTCTTCGACTATCACCCGCTCGCGATTCCCGTTCCCTACAATCATTCCAGCGTCGATTGCGACGAAGTGCTCTATTATGTGAGCGGCAACTTCATGAGCCGCCGGGGAGTCGAAGAAGGTTCGATTACGCTGCACACCGCGGGCGCTCCCCACGGGCCGCAGCCGGGTGCGGTCGAGAGCAGTCTTGGAAAAACTTCAACTGATGAAATCGCCGTAATGGTGGATACGTTCAAACCGCTGCAATTAGCGCAGGCGGCGCTCGACGTTGAAGACCAACAGTACTTTCGCAGCTGGATCGAAGTAATAAGTTAAGAGGCCCTACCGCGCTTCGCCGATGCGGCCGCGCGCACAACCGAAGCCGATGCGTAGGTCGCCTTCTTGGCACCATCCGCGCAGCGTTACCTCGTCGCCGTCTTCCAAGAAGGAGCGCTGCTCGCCGCCGGGCAGCGCAATCGGCGATGCGCCGTTCCACGAAAGCTCGATGAAACTTCCCTGGCTTTGCGGCGCCGAACCACTGATGGTCCCCGATGCGTACAAGTCCCCCGAACGGATCGCCGTTCCGTTTGCGCTCGCGTGCGCGAGTTGCTGCGCCATGTTCCAATACATGTTGGCAAACGTGGTGCGTGAAATCGTTGCAGAGGCAAGCTTTTTGCGCCGCATCTCCTGCGTCTGCATTTCGACGGAGAGCGCGATATCGTAGGCCCACGCATGCGATGTGCGAAGGTAGTCGAGCGGTTGCGGATCCTGAACGGGGCCGCCGGTACGAAACGGTTCCAGCGCATCGAGTGTCACGACCCAAGGCGAGATCGTCGTAGCAAACGACTTACCGAGGAACGGTCCGAGCGGCTGATATTCCCAGGCTTGAATGTCGCGAGCGCTCCAATCGTTTACGAGCACCAAACCGAAAATATGCTCCCGCGCGCGTTCGATCGGAATAGGCGTCCCCATCACGTTTCCCATCCCGGTGACGAAGCCGACTTCTAACTCGATATCCAAACGTCGGCTCGGTCCGAACGTGGGCGTTTCATCGTTTGGCAATTTCCGCTGGCCGCGCGGTCGCACGATCGGCGTTCCGTCGACGACGATCGTGCTCGAGCGTCCGTGGTATCCAATCGGAATCCATCGCCAGTTCGGCATCAGCGCCTCGCCTTGGGGCCGGAAGATGCGTCCTAGATTCGTTGCATGCTCGATCGATGAATAGAAATCGACGTAGTCACCGACGTGCATCGGCATTGCCATCTGCGCCGCATCTTGCGCCACGAAAAACTTTCCCGGATCGAGCGACCGCAAGCTTGGGTCTCCGGCGGGATCGTCGCGCAGCAACGCCGCGATACGCGATCGCAGCGGCTTCCATACGGCAGCCCCGCAATCGAGTAGCGTATTGAGCACCGGAGCTTGAAGGATCGCCCGGTCGCAGATTGCGTCGAAGAGCCCGGCTCCGGAGGCAGCATGAAGATCGAGAATCCGATCTCCGATGGCGATTCCGAGGTGCACCTCCGTCCCGCGGTGACGGAACGCTCCGTACGGCAGATTATAGATCGAGAAATCGCTGTCCGGAGCGACGGGAATCCAAGAAGCAATCTTCGGCATCAGGCTACTTCGGAAGAATCGAAAGCGCTATAAGGTCGTCGACCGGCTCCGAGAAACTGCAGCTTCCGTATGCAACGAACGAGGCGCGAGCACGAACGATGTCCTGGAGCGAGAGTCGCCGTCCGCTAACGACGAACTCGTCGGATTCAAAGCTGAAACGCTCGGCTCGTTCTTCTTCAAGAATCGCCGCGAGCGTCGCCTCTTGCGCGTCCGGTGCCAACGCAACGGCGGCAAGGATGTTCAAAAAGCCGTGCATCTTTGTCTGCAGGTGGTCGTCGTAATGCCGGATGGGGTGGTGGAGTCCGGCGGTAGCCTTAAACGGAACCGCGCATTCCGTAGCGGCAGAGATAAAGGCAGCCGTCTGCGCGGCGCTTGGAACCGCATCGGCGGTCGTGCCGCCGCAGCGCATCTTTGCGCCTAACCGGTAGCGTTTCAGCGCCGACATCGTATCGGATAGCGCGCCTGCCCAACGGCTATCGCGTGGAAACTCAACGAAGATCGGCAGATCGCGAAGGCCGCCTCGTTCCGCGAGCATCGCGCACTGACCGATCGACGCATCGTAGGAGTCGCGCAACGTAGCCAGCGGGGGCAACGGAACTTCGAGCGATTCGACGCAGAGCCGAGGTTCGTTCGCACGCATCTCGGATACCGCAACGCAATGCGCTTGAATCGCGCGCATCCAGTCGCCCCGATCGGCTGCGGCATCGAAAATAACGCTCAGCCGAATGCGGCCGTGCGAGGGCCGCAACATCGAGCGCAGTTCCTCCATGCGGGACGCGGGCGTAATGAAGCGTCCCAGCATCCATGCATGAGAACTGCCGCGCGACTCCTCATACCCTTGCAGCGCCGCATCCATGGTTAGCTGCGCGGGCGGGAAAAGACCGGCGTAATCGATCAGATGAGAAAACGCGGCCCGGACGAGCGGCGTAGCTGCGGTAGATGCGTTCATTGTGGTTCCTCTTCGACAGGGCACCTTCCGACGCTTCGCCAAGCCTGCTGCAATGACCACCACGACCGAAGCCCGCAGCAACCCGCTCGCCCGGATCGACTGGGATTACATCGAATTCTACGTCGGCAACGCAAAACAAGCCGCGCATTATTACATGTCGGCGTTCGGATTCGACCAAGTTGCGTACGCCGGCCCGGAAACAGGCGTCAAAAATCGGGTAAGCTACGTACTGCAGCAGAACAACCTGCGGTTCGTCATCACCGCGAGCCTATTGCCCGACGACGAAATCGCGCGGCACGTCGCCCTTCACGGAGACGGCATCAAAGATATTGCGATCGTTGTCGACGACGCACGAGCGTCGTACGACCGCGCTATTGCCGGAGGTGCGAAGTCCGTCGCTGCGCCGAGCGAACGTACCGACGCGCACGGTAAAATCACATCCGCCGGCATCGCGACGTACGGCGACACCGTACATTCCTTCGTTCAGCGCGATGAGTATAACGGTCCATTCCTGCCGGGCTTTATCGAAGCGCGCCGCTCGATATCGGCATCGCAACGGCCACAGCTTCAATTCATCGACCACTGCGTCGGCAACGTGGGCTGGGGCGAGATGGACGCTTGGGGTGATTTCTACGCAAGCGTCTTCGGGTTTTCGCAACTCGTTTCGTTCGACGATAAGGACATTTCTACTGACTACACCGCGTTGAAATCCAAGGTGATGACCGACCCCCGGCATCAAGTCAAATTTCCGATCAACGAGCCGGCCCACGGCAAGAAGAAGTCGCAGATCGAGGAGTATCTCGATTTTTATCACGGCAGCGGTGTTCAGCACGTCGCGATCCGCACCGACGACATCGTCGCAACGATCGATGCGTTACGGGCCAACGGCGTCGAATTTCTCGACACTCCCGACACCTACTACGACGAACTGGAAGCGCGAGTTGGCAAAATAGATGAAACGTTTGACGTGTTGCGGCAACGGCGCATCCTCGTAGACCGCGACGACCTCGGCTACATGCTTCAGATTTTCACGAAGCCGCTTCAAGACCGGCCGACCGTCTTCTTCGAAATTATTCAACGCAAAGGCAGCCTTTCATTCGGCAAAGGGAACTTCAAAGCGCTGTTTGTTTCCATAGAAAAAGAGCAAGAAAAGCGCGGTACGCTGTAGCGACCACCGCAGTCGATGCGGTCATGCTTGAGTCGCGGGCAGCCGCGCTCGCATCGAGATCCGTAAAAAGCTCTGCCAAAGTTCAAGGCATACGGCTTGCTATTGCGTGTACCGATCTAACGACGCTGGAAGGCAAGGACTCCCCGGGACGAATCGAGTCGCTCTGCGCAAAAGCCATCGCGCCTCGCCCCGGATGGCCCGGTATTCCAAGCGTTGCGGCGGTCTGCGTCTATCCGAAGTTCGTCGCCGTCGCCAAAGCGGCACTACGCGGCAGCACGGTAAAGGTTGCCTCGGTTGCGACCGCATTCCCGAGCGGTCTATCGTGCCGTGACGTGCGCATGGCGGACGTTGCGACGGCCCTCGATGCCGGAGCCGACGAGATCGATATGGTGATCGATCGTGGCGCATTTCTTAGCGGCCGCGAAGAAGACGTGTTCGATGACATTGCGGCGGTAAAAGGGATGTGCGCGGACCGCAGCCTCAAAGTGATTTTGGAGTCGGCCGACCTCACCACGTACGATAACGTCCGACGCGCGAGCGATTTGGCATTGGAAGCCGGGGCGGACATAATAAAAACTTCTACCGGCAAAGCGGGAACGAGCGCCACGTTTCCAATCGCGCTGCTCATGTGCGAAGCGATCCGCGATTTCGCGCGAAGAACGGGTCAGCGACGCGGCCTAAAGGTTGCGGGCGGCGTGCGAACGACAAAGCAGGCTATGGCATATCTCGTAATCGTTAAAGAAACGCTCGGCGACGACTGGCTCGCCCCGCACCGTTTGCGCATCGGCGCAAGCTCGCTTGTCGACGACTTGCTGATGCAGTTGGAGAAAGCAGCGACGGGACACTACTCCGGTCTGAATTACATTCCCAAAGATTAGGAGCAGCGGAGAACACGATCATGGCGATTTTCGACTATGCACCCGCGCCGGAGTCGCTCGCACCGCGGCTGCGCGATCGATACGGTCTCTTTATCGATGGACGGTGGGTTGCCGGTGCCGACGCGCAGTACGCCGATGCAATAAATCCTGCGAACGAATCCAAACTTGCCCGCGTGACGTTCGCCGGAGAAGCCGACGTCGATCGCGCGGTCCGTTCTGCGCGCAAAGGGTACGAAAAATACTGGAGCAAATGCAAAGGCTCAGAGCGGGCAAAATATTTATATCGCATCGCTCGCGCGATAACGGAGCGCAGTCGCGAACTGGCCGCAATTGAAACGCTCAACGGCGGCAAACCGATCAAAGAATCCAGAGATTTCGATATCCCCGCCGCCGCCGCGCATTTTTTCTATTATGCCGGATGGGCCGACAAACTCCAATGGGCGATCCGGGGCGCGGGCACGCCACGCCCGCTCGGTGTGTGTGGCGCGATCGTTCCATGGAACTTCCCACTGCTGATGGCAGCGTGGAAACTCGCGCCCGCGCTCGCATGCGGCAACACCGTCGTCCTCAAACCCGCCGAAACGACTCCGCTTAGCGCGCTCGCGCTCGCACAAATCGTACAGGAAGCCGATTTGCCGCCCGGCGTCGTCAACATCGTAACCGGAGACGGTACGGCGGGATCCGCGCTTGTGGAACACGGCGACGTCGATAAGATCGCCTTCACCGGCTCGACGGAAGTCGGAAAGAGCATCGCAAGACGCATTGCGGGGACGCGCAAGCGCTTGACGCTGGAACTCGGCGGAAAAGCGGCTCACATCGTCTTCGCCGATGCGCCGATGGATCAGGCCATCGAAGGAATAATCAACGGCATCTACTTCAATCAGGGCCACGTCTGCTGCGCCGGTTCCCGGCTGCTCGTTGAAGAGCGTTGCCACGACGAGATTGTGGTTCGCCTTACCGAACGGCTGCAAACATTACGTTTAGGCGATCCGATGGATAAAAACACCGATATCGGCGCCGTCAATTCACGGGTTCAGCTCGACCGTATTCACGAACTCGTCGCGAGCGGCATCGAAGCGGGAGCGACGCTCGTGCAGCAGGAGTGCGAACTGCCAACGCGCGGCTTTTTTTTCCCGGCGTCATTTTTTACCGGGGTTCAACAATCTCACCGGATTGCGCGCGAGGAGATATTCGGCCCCGTGCTCGCGATCCTAACGTTTCGAACCCCGGATGAAGCCGTCGAAAAAGCGAATAACACGCCCTACGGTCTCTCGGCCGGGATCTGGACGGATAAGGGAAGTAAGAATATGTGGGTTGCGGAACGTCTTCGAGCCGGTGTTGTATGGTGCAACACATTCAACCGCTTCGACCCAAGCTCACCGTTCGGCGGCTATAAAGAGTCAGGATTCGGTCGCGAAGGCGGCGTCCACGGCCTCGAAGAGTATCTAGTGCGGTGACGATGCCCTCCGACGAGCGCTTCCGTTCGCTCTTTGAAAACAATCCCGATGTTATCGTGGTTTTCTCCGATGCGGGGAAAATTGTCGAGATCAATAAAGCGTTCGCACGATATAGCAGCGATTCACGCGAGGACATTGTAGGCAAACATTTCAGCGCATTTTTACCGCCCGACGACGTACCCAAGCACGAGATGTATCTCAAGCGCGCGTTCGGCGGAGAGACCGTGTCTTTTCACGCCAACGTAAGAACGCCGGACGGCGCTTCCCGCGACGTCAGCATCACGACGACTCCCCTGCACAACGGCAGACGGATCGACAACGTCTTCTCGGTCGTACGCGATGAAACCGAGCAGCGCGCGGCAGAGGCGCGAATGCTACGGCAAGAACGCCAACTTGCCGAAAGCGAAGCCCGATTTCGTTCGCTCTTCGAACACAATCCGGACGGCGTCATCGCACTGGAACGCGACGGAACGATGACCGATGTGAACGAGGCATGTTTGCGAATGGGCGGCTTCCCACGCGATGCCGTGCTTGGCGAATCGTTCCTGCGGTTTCTGCCGCCGCACGAAATCGAGCGTGCAGAGAACGCATTCAAGTGCGCGCTTTCCGGCGACGCCGTGTCGTTCACGATGGAATCGTTCCGCGTCGACGGAACGCCGCTGGAAGTTAACGCGACGGCGATCCCGCAGTACGCCGACGGCAACGTGGTCGGCATATACACCGTTATTCAAGACGTCACGACACGGCGTGCCGCAGAGCGGCATGCCGAAATGCAAAGCGACCGCATGCGCAATCTGTACTATATCGCGGCTAGCGGCGACTATCCCGACGTGCGCATGCAGGCCTCGCTTAAAATGGGATGCATGGCGTTCGGGCTGAGCTGCGGCGCCGTTATTGAGATTTCAGAGGGCGTTGCGACAATCGATGCGTTTTACAACGATCCGTCGGCCGCCGCCGTCCCCGATCAAGAACTGATCGATGCGGCGATGCAAGCGGCCGCCGGTTCCAACGGTGCAGCAACGCCGAGCATATTCGAGAAGGGCGTTGCCATACGCTTAGATATCGGAGGCGAGCCTTACGGCGCGCTCGTCTTTGCTACCGCAGAACCTTCATCGTGGCGATTCTCGTCGACGGATGCGGATCTGTTGGGCTTGATCGACACGCTCATCGCAGGAGCACTGGATCGCAGCCGACAGCGAACGCGGCTTCGAGCGATGGCGTATTACGATGCGCTGACGGGCTTACCGAATCGAGCGTTCCTGAGTGAAAAGTTGCGCGACGCGATCGAAGTGGCTCAGTCGCGGCTCGGCTGCGTGGCGCTGCTCTTTCTGGATCTGGACCGCTTCAAAGACATCAACGATACTCTCGGACACGTGCGCGGCGATTCCATGCTGCAGATGGTCGCGCGCCGGCTGGTTACGCAGATTGGCGATAGCGGCGTCGTGGGCCGCATGGGCGGGGATGAGTTCGCGGTACTGCTTCCGAGTTGCGGCGACACCCAGCGGGTCCGCGATATCGCCGAGCAGATAATAGCCGCGATCAGCGAACCGTTCGCGCTTGAAGAGTACGAACAATTCATCTCCGCGAGCATCGGCGTTTCAATGTATCCCATAGACGGCTCCGACGACGAGATGCTCATCAAGAACGCCGACATCGCAATGTACCGTGCAAAAGAGCGCGGAAGAAACGGATACTACTTTTACGATCCGACGCTCGAAACGCCGATTCACATGCGGCTTTCACAGGAAAAGCTGCTGCGGCGCGCGCTGGATCTCGATGAGTTCGTGGTGTTCTATCAGCCCCAAGTCGATCTGCGGACGGGCGCGGTCATCAGCGTTGAAGCGCTGGTGCGATGGAATCATCCCAAGAGCGGGCTTATTCAACCGTCGAATTTTATTCCGAGCGCGGAAATTTCAGGACTGATCGTTCCGCTCGGAGACTGGGTATTGGCTACGGCCGCCAAACAAGTTCGCGCGTGGCACGGCGAACTGGGACCCCTTCGTCTTGCGGTAAATCTTTCGGGCAGGCAATTCCACCAGCCCGATCTCCGCAAGCGAGTCCTAGATTCGCTCGAGACGGCGGATCTCGATCCATCGAATCTGGAAGTCGAGATCACCGAGAGCGTCGCCATGTCCGACGCAGCCCAGACGGTCGGAATCGTTCGGGACCTTAAAGGAGCCGGCATCCGGACGGCGGTCGACGACTTCGGAACCGGCTATTCGTCGCTTGCCTATCTGCGCCGCTTCGCGCTTGACGTCTTAAAGATCGACGGGTCGTTCGTTCGCGGCATCGGGTCCGAACCGTACGATGAAACGATCGTCAAGACGGTCATCGGAATGGCGCACAGTCTCGGCCTTGAAGTGATCGCCGAGGGTGTAGAGACCGAAGATCAGCTTGCGTTCCTCAAAGCGCATGCCTGCGATATCGCGCAAGGTTATACCATCGCAAAACCGCTCTCTGCGAGAAATTTCGAAAATTTCTTGCGGCGCCATCGGGAATCACCGGCGCCTTCGGGGTAACGTACTTTTATGATCGCGTCGACGACCGCCCCGCTGGAACGTGGCGGGTTACTGGACCGCTACCGCCGTAACCGCGAGCGTTCCGCTCGGCTCTTCGGGCTCATCTCCGATGAAGCGTATGCGGCGCGGCCGATCGCGCTTCGTCATCCATTCGTCTTCTATCAGGGACATATCCCCGCGTTCAGTTTTATCACGCTTAACGAACGCGCGCTCGGGGAGGCGCCTCTCGATTCTGAAATGGAGCGACTCTTCGAGCGCGGGATCGACCCCGGGTCGCTCGACGATGCACGGCGTCACTCCCGCGAATCGTGGCCTCGCCGGGAAGTCGTCGAACGCTTTGGAGAGGCCTGCGACGAACGCGTCATCGCCGCGCTTCGCACGGCGAAGCTCGTCGATCCCGACGTACCGCGGCTCGTGCGTGGTGAGTCCGTTTTCAATATCCTCGAACACGAAGCGATGCATCACGAAACATTGCTTTACATCGTTCACGAACTTTCCTATGCGCAAAAAGTGCGAGTCGACCAAGAGCATCACGACCATCCGATCGTCCCTAACGTGATGCGTGCAATCGATGCGGGTATCGCGACGCTCGGCGCCGGCCGCGATGAAATACCGTTCGGGTGGGATAACGAATTCGAGCGATCCGAACTCCACGTCCCGTCTTTTTCGATCCAGCAATTTCCCGTCACGAATGCCGATTGGCTTGCGTTCGTCTCCGACGGAGGTCCCGTTCCGCATTTCTGGATCGAGCGCGATGGAGCGTTTCTCTTGCGGGGTCTTTTCGAAGAGTTGCCGCTTCCGATGTCGTGGCCGGTATACGTCTCGCACGCGCAGGCCGATGCGTACGCTCGATGGGCCGGCATGCGGCTGCCGACCGAACCGCAATACCACCGCGCAGCGTACGGATCTCCGGGCGGCATCGAACGCCCGTATCCCTGGGGGCACGACGCGCCCGCTGCGGTTCACGGCAATTTCGATTTTGCCCGCTTCGATCCGGAACCGGTTGACGAACATGACGCGGGAGCAAGTGCCTTCGGCGTATACGATCTGGTCGGCAACGGCTGGGAATGGACTTCAACGCCGTTCGGTCCGCTGCCGGGCTTCGCACCGATGGCATCGTACCCGCCATATTCATCCGATTTTTTCGATGGCAAACATTACGTGATGAAAGGCGCGTCACCCGTCACCGCACGGGAACTTATACGGCGTTCGTTGCGAAACTGGTTTTACGACGATTACCCGTACATGTACGCAAAGTTCCGCTGCGTAGCGTAAGGAGCGAATTAGCCGAAGGCGCAGCGCACGTATCGCTGGAAGACTGCAGCATGACGAGCACTATCGCGACAGCCAAAAAAGTTCCGATCACCGTTGCGTACGGTGACGGCATAGGCCCCGAAATCATGGATGCGACGATTCGCATACTAAGCGAAGCCGGCGCCCAGCTCGACATCGAACGCATCGACATCGGAGAATCCATCTATAATCGCGGACTGCAGAGCGGGATCGAACCGCACGCGTGGGATTCGCTGCGGCGCACGAAAGTTTTCCTCAAAGCGCCGATTACGACGCCTCAAGGCGGCGGATTCAAAAGCCTCAACGTAACGGTGCGCAAGACGCTCGGCATGTATGCCAACGTCCGGCCGTGCGCGTCGCTTGCCCCATACGTGGCAACGAAGCATCCCAAGATGAACATGGTCATCGTGCGCGAGAACGAGGAAGACGTTTACGGCGGAATCGAGCACCGGCAAACCGAGCAAGTGACGCAGTGTTTGCGGCTCATCTCGCGCCCCGGGAGCGAGCGTATCGTGCGTTACGCCTTCGAGTACGCGCGCGCCAACAAACGGCATAAAGTCACGTGCTTTACCAAAGACAACATCATGAAGATCACCGACGGTTTATTTCATAGGGTCTTCGACGAAATCGCACGCGAGTATCCCGAGATCGAAAGCGAGCATTGGATCGTCGACATCGGCGCCGCGAAGATGGCGGACACGCCCGAAGCCTTTGACGTTATCGTCATGCCGAATCTCTACGGTGACGTTCTCTCCGACGTCGCGGCGCAAATTACGGGATCCGTCGGTCTTGCCGGATCGGCCAACATCGGCGACCATTGCTCGATGTTTGAAGCGATTCACGGTTCCGCGCCGCGGCGCGCGGGACAGAACCTCGCCAATCCATCCGGCCTACTCCACGGCGGTCTTCTTATGCTGGTGCATATCGGACAAGGAGCAATAGCCGAACGGGCGCACAACGCTTGGCTCAAGACCATCGAAGACGGCATCCATACCTACGATATCTACAAAGAGGGCGTATCGAAGCAAAAAGTCGGCACGCGAGAGTTTGCCGATGCCGTTATCGCGCGGCTCGGCGAAAAACCCGTCAAACTCGCGCCCGTGCAGTACGCCCAAGGCGCGCACATCGATTCATCCACGCGTGCTTCGGGCGCTCGCGCGAAAAAGCAACGCGTGGGTGTTGACGTCTTTATCGACAAGCCCGACGGCAATCCCGATGAGATTGCAACGCAACTGCAAAAGATTGCCGTGCCGGGCGCAAAGCTTACGGTGATCAGCAATCGCGGAACGAAAGTGTGGCCGCAAGGAAATCCCGATACATTTTGGAGCGATCACTGGTCCTGCCGGTTCGAATCTGGAGACGCGACGTTCACTGCCGCGACGGTAACGCAGCTGCTCTCAGAACTCGATCGCGCCGGCTTCGATGTGGTAAAGACCGAAGGCCTCTTCACCTTCAACGGCGAGCGAGGCTATTCTCTAGCGCAAGGGCAGTAGCGGAATTAAGCTGTGGCCTGATCGTACCACGCAGGCTCACGCGAAGGCGCTAACAATCGACGTGGTGGGTTATACTGAATCGTCGTCGAGGAGGCCCGGTGGGACTTCCACGACGATTCTTTTTGCTGCGATATCGATGGTATGAATGAATGCGCTAACCATTGGGATCATGCGGCCGCCGACGACCAGCATGTCGCTTGCCGGGTAATGTTCGACGCGCTCTACCGATCCGAAATCGTGTCCGCTTTCATTGACAACGCGACAGCCTATGAGATCGACGTCTAAGTGTTCTCCCGGATCGAGCCTGATGCGATTGCGCTCCGCGAAGAGCGTGGTGTTCGTAAACGGTTCTGCCGCGGTTGCATCCGGAACGCCCTCGAGCGTAATGAGAAAGCGGCCTTTGTGTTCGCGAATCGTCGCAATCCGCACGTCTCGCGAATCGCCGGCGCGTTGACAACGAAAATGAGCGCCGACGGAAAAGAGCGAGCGACCCGCACGTGTCGGGTCGCACTTAAGTTCTCCCCGGATACCGAAGAGGCCGCCGATGCGGCCCACCGGCAATTCATCATTCGCCGGCGTCTTCTTCGCCTTCGTCGAGCGTTGCTTCGTCCTTATCAACGATGTCTACCGACACGCGACCCTCCGCAGTCGCACGAACGATCGTACGCAACGCTTGAGCGACGCGCCCGTTGCGTCCGATTACCTTGCCCAGATCCTCGTGATCGACGATGAGTTCGATCACCGGCTTCCCGTCCTCATCGGTAAAAAGTTCCACTTCAGTGTCGTCGGGTTTTTGAACCAGCTTCTTGGCGATGAAGTCGAGCAAACTGCTCGCGCGACGCATTGAAGCCCACGGATCGGCGGGCTGCCGATCGCGCGAACGATAGTGCCGCGGCGGCGCGCCTTGATCTTGACGCGCATAGCCGCCGCGTTGCGGACGTTCCGTTCTGGGCACGCGCTCGTCTTCGGGTTCCACCTCGTCGATGATCGTTTCGTTCGAAGAGATAACGCGCTTACCCAGTGTCGATATACGCTCCGCCTCGTCGCCCTCTTCGCCGAAGAGTCCGAACTCGTCATCGAACGCGCTCATTAGGTTTTGCCTTTGTCTTTGGGCTTGCGCTTGTGGGTCGGAATC
This sequence comes from Vulcanimicrobiota bacterium, assembly GCA_030854045.1. GTDB lineage: Bacteria > Vulcanimicrobiota > Vulcanimicrobiia > Vulcanimicrobiales > Vulcanimicrobiaceae > JALYTY01. The sequence continues at coordinate 16,656 of JALYTY010000082.1, forward strand.
GGTCCGCGTTCCACGATGCCCTTTTCAGCGAAGAGCCGCTTTACGGTTTCCGTCGGTTGAGCGCCTTTAGCGATCCATTCTTTGGCTTTGTCCCCGTTTACTTCAAGCGTCTTGGGCTCCGTCCGCGGATTGTAATGCCCGAGAATTTCGATAAAACGCCCGTCGCGCGGCGATTTCGAATCGGCCACCACGAAACGATACGTGGGCTGCTTTTTTGCGCCCATGCGGCGCAGTCTTATCTTAACCATGGTATTGACCTAACTTCCGTTCCTGCGAAAAAGACGCGATTAAAGCACGCGACTAGCTAGTGCACGGATCGAAGCTTTCCGCTTTGCTCCGGTCCGAAAATTGAATCGCATTTGCGCCTTAGCGCAGCATCCCCATCGGCAGACGCGGACGCTTGCCGCCCTTCATGCTGCCCATCTGCTTCATCATCTTCTGCGCGCCTTCAAAGTTCTTTATTAGTTTGTTCACGTCGGAAACCTGACTACCCGAACCGGCCGCGATGCGTTTACGCCGAGAACCGTTCAGGATCGATGGACTGCGCCTTTCGACGCGGGTCATCGAGCAGATAATCGCTTCGATGCGCTTTAATTCGGATTCGGGGATGTCGAAATCTTTGGGCAGCGCGCGCGACATGCCGGGAATCATTTTCAAGATATCCGCCATCGACCCAAGCTTCTTCATCTGACGCATCTGCTCGAGGAAATCATCCAGCGTAAAACTATTTTTGCGCAGCTTCTGCTCGAGCTGTTTTGCTTGCTGCTCCGAGTAGAGACCCTGTGTCTTCTCGATGAGCGACATGACATCGCCCATGCCCAGAATGCGCGACGCGAGCCGGTCCGGATAGAACGGTTCGAGCGCGGAGAGTTTCTCGCCGACGCCGACGAATTTGATTGGCGCGCCGGTTACATCGAAGATCGAGAGCGCCGCGCCACCGCGCGTGTCGCCGTCCATCTTCGTGAGGATGACGCCCGTAATCCCGAGACGGTCGTTAAAGCCTTTCGCAACGTTGGTCGCTTCTTGCCCCGTCATCGCGTCGGCCACGAAGATAATCTCTGTCGGATTTACCGCAGCTTTGATGCGTTCGAGTTCGCCCATGAGCGCATCGTCGATCTGGAGACGGCCGGCCGTATCGATAATTACGGTGGAGAGACCCAGACGTTTGGCTTCGCTTACGCCGTCGCGCGCGATCTTCACGGGATCGCCCGTTCCCGCCTCATAGACTGGCAGTTCGACCTGCTTGCCGAGCGTTTGGAGTTGCGCGATTGCCGCTGGACGATAGACGTCGGCCGCAACCAGAAGCGTTCGACGCCCTTGTTCTTTCAGACGCAGCGCGAGCTTGCCGGCTTGCGTCGTTTTTCCGGATCCTTGCAGGCCGACCAACATGATGATGGACGGGGGAGTGTCGGAGAACGTCAGCCGTGCCTGCGCCCCGCCCAGCATCTCTACGAGTTCATCGTGTACGATTTTGACGATCGTCTGCGCGGGCGTCAGCGACTCGAGAACGGCTGCGCCCAGGGCTTTTTCTTTAATTCGAGCGACGAACGACTTCGCCGCCGGCAGCGAAACGTCGGCCTCAAGAAGTGCGATGCGCACTTCGCGCAACGCTTCGTTGATATCGCCTTCGCTAAGTTTTCCGCGGCCGGTCAACCGCGAAAAAATCGCCCCTAAGCGGTCGCTGAGCTGGTCGAACATGAAAGTATGGGCTAGGTTCCCGCGGCGGCTTCATCGACCCGGGCGACCGCATCGCCGACGGTCTTAATCTTTTCGGCCTCTTCGTCGGGAATGTCGATGTTGAACTCGGTCTCGAATGCCATCACAAGCTCGACTTGATCGAGCGAATCGGCACCGAGATCATCGGTAATGGAAGCTTCAGGCGTGACTTCGGACTCGTCGACGCCAAGCTGCTCGACGATGATCTTCTTGACTTTGTCGAACGTGGACATTACAGCTCCTTATAAGTTCTTAGGTGATGAATCACATTATTACGCCGCCGTCGACCACGATGGTCGCTCCGGTGACGTACGCGGCCGAATCCGAACACAGAAATGCAACGACGCCGCTAACATCTTCCGGCTTTCCCGCTCGGCCGAGCGCGGCTTGTTTGCAGATGGCCTCCCGGGCGGCGTCGGGCATTTTCTCGGTCATGGCCGTTTCGATTAACCCAGGCGCAACGGCGTTGACTCTTATATTCCTCGTACCCAACTCCTTTGCAAGCGACTTGGCGAGCGCGAGAAGGCCGGCTTTCGAGGCTGCATATGCCGCCTGTCCGGCATTACCTGTAATTCCGACGATACTGCTGATGAGCACGATGGCGCCGGAACGCTGTTTCATCATCGGTTTTGCGACTGCGCTGCACAGATAAAATGCCGACTTCAAGTTGACGTCGAGCATTTTGTCGATCGTTTCAGGCTTTATGCGAACGAGCAGTGAATCGATCGATTGGCCCGCGTTGGCGATCGCGAAATCGACGTGCCCGAACTTGCGCACGGTTTCTCCGACGGCCGCTTCTATCGCCGACTGATCCGTCACGTCGGCCGTTACGATAAGCGTCGCCGCTCCCGGACGAGCCCGCACGCATACGGCCGCGGTCTCTTCCAACGCTGCGCGATCTCGTCCGATAAGAACCGCATCGGCACCGCCGCTACACAATTCCAAAGCGACGGCGCGTCCAATTCCGCGGCCGGCACCGGTAATCATCGCCACCTTGTCTTGAAATCTCATGCCGCGCCGCTCACCGTCGCGCGAACGCCGTCGCCGGCGGCAAAGTCGCTGACCACCGTGACGCTCGGAGCGCCGGGCATGCGCTTCATGAGCGGCCCGAGCACGCCGCTCGCGCCGAATTCGAACGCTGCATCGGGCTTGTATTCAAGAATGCGTTCCGCTGTTTCGTGCCAGCGCACTTCCCGCGTAATCGAAAGGACGAGGTTTTTCTTGATCGTTTCGACATCGCGGTACACACGCGCATCGACGTTTGAAAGTACGTCGAAGGACGGCATCCGAAACGGAGCGGCGTTCACCGCAGACTCGAAGCGTCCGACCGCCTCGTCCATCAGGTCGCTATGCCACGCGCCCGAAACGTTGAGCGCGATCACCCGTTTGGCTCCGGCGCGCAGCATCGCGTCGCCTGCGACGCCAACCCCCGCGAGATCTCCGCTAATTACTATCTGTGTCGGCGAATTGAAGTTTGCGAGCGCAATGCGCGTGCCCGTCGACGCGCGCGTTTCTTCAACAATGCGCCGTATCGTTTGAGCATCGAGTCCGAGCACGGCCGACATGCCCCCCGGCGCGAGTTCCGCTGCATGCTGCATGGCCTTACCGCGCTCGTTCACGATGGTCAACGCGTCTTCGAACGTCAGGGCGCCTGCAGCATACAGAGCGCAAAACTCACCGAATGAATGTCCCGCTCCCACGACGATTTGGGAAGCGAGCGCGTCGCACACCGACGCAAAAAGCGCAACGTTCGTGACGAAAATCGCCGGCTGGCTGTACTGGGTCTCGCGCAGTTTTTCTTCCGGCCCGTTGCGCTGCAGCGCGAGCAGATCGTACCCGAGAATAGCCTTACTGGAGTCGAACAGCGCACGCGCCTGCGGCGACTGTGCCGCAACGTCGACGCCCATACCGAGCGCTTGCGATCCTTGTCCCGGAAAAATCACCGCAACCGCGCTCATGCTGCCCACCGCCAAACGACGGCGCCCCACGATAAGCCGCCGCCGAAGCCGACGAACACGATTGTATCGCCCGCGCGGATGCGGCCGTCGTGAACGGCCTCCGAAAGCGCGATCGGAATCGACGCGGCCGACGTATTGCCGTACTCCGCGATGTTTATCACGCACTTTTCGCGCGGCATCTCGAGGTACTTCATCGCCGCATCGATGATGCGTTTATTGGCTTGATGCGGAATGAGCACGTTTACATCGCCCTTAGTGAGCGACGCTTTTTCCAGAGCGCAATCGGTTGCAGCGATCATCTTGGTTACTGCAAATTTGAAAACTTCGCGACCCGCCATATGAATGAGATTTGCTTTTTCTTCGATCGCTCGCGCATCGACCGGACGGCGCGATCCACCGGCTTCAACGCGCAAGAGTTCGGGGTTGGCGCCGTCGGCTCCGAGTTCGGATGCGAGAAACGAGTCTTCGCTGCAGGCCTCGAGAATAACGGCTCCCGCGCCGTCTCCAAAGAGCACCGCCGTCCTGCGATCTCCCTTATCGATGATTTTCGAGAGCGTTTCCGCGCCAATGAGCATGATTCGCCGGTAGACACCCGATCGAACGAGCGACGATGCGACGGTTAGTCCGTAGATAAAGCCGCTGCACGCGATCTCGATATCGAAGGCAGCTTTGTTTTTCGCATCCAGTTTTGCCGCGACGATGCATGCCGTCGCGGGAAACGGAAAGTCGGGAGTGACGGTAGCCACGATAAAAGCGTCGATGTCGGCTGGAGCGAGGGACGCATGGTCGAGGGCCATCCGCGCCGCCCCCAATGCTAAATCGCTGGTCGCTTCTTCTTCTGAAGCCCAGTGACGGCGCTGCATGCCCGTTCGGCTCGTTATCCATTCATCGGAGGTATCGAGCCATCGTTCGAAGTCCTGATTCGTCACAACGCGCGTGGGAGCGTAATGCCCGACGCCCACGACTTTGACGCCCGTCAAGACTTAGCTGTGATCGTGACCGGCGTGCTCGTCGCGGATCTCCACGACCTGGCGACCGTCATAGGTTCCACAGTTCCCGCACATAAAATGCGGCCGCTTCGGCTGATGACATTGGTTACACTCGACGGTAGTGACCGGATTGAGTTTCCAATTCGCCGCTCGACGGCTGCGCGTCTTGCTGCGCGGCGTCTTCCACTTTAGATTTGCCACCTTACTTCTCCTAAAAGATCGCTTATGCGCGTTCGCCCGCCATCCGGCGGAGTCGCTTGATGCTTCGCAGCGCACGCGCACGTGCCGGCGTTACGGTTGGTCCCGCAAACGGCGCACAAGCCCTTGCAGTCGTCGCTGCAGCGAAAGCCCATGGGCAGTTGAACGAGCACGAGCTGTTGCGCCAAGTCCGCTATATCGAGCCGACCGCCGACCAAGACGTTATTTTCACCGAACGGCTCCTCGTCGCGACCGATCGACGGATCGAGCCGCTCGTCGATGGCAACGTGAAATTCGCGTTCGAGCACTTCTAGGCACAGATCGCATTCGCCCCGCGTCGTTGCGTCGACCTCGCCTTCCACATGAAGGAGCCGATCGACGTTATGCATTTCGAGATGCACCTTCGCCGGCACCGGGAATTGGATTCCCTCGAAGCTCTCGATAGGTACCTCGTCGTCGACAACCATGACTTGGCGGCTGCCGGCGATGAGGCCGCTGATATCAATCTTATGCGAACGACTCATGACTGTGCGTGCCGCAGGATGAAGGCCCCGCCACGGTGGCAGGGCCTTCACAAACGACTTCGAGATTGTAGAGCCCCGGCCCGCCCTTGTCAAACGCCGAATGGGCGTTATAGGCAAGCAATGAACATTGCGACTTCTCTCGTTCATCGACTCGCCGTCGCCGGGGTCAACTTCGCGCCGGAGATCGCCGGCGCGGCCAGGCGCCACGGTGTCGACCCGGCACTCCTCGCTGCTGTTGCGGCTCAAGAGACCGGCGGCCCGGGCACGAACGGCGGCGCGAACATCGTCGGCGACGGCGGCCATGGACACGGCGTATTTCAAATTGACGACCGATGGCACTCCTTCGCATGCACGCCGGGTGCCATGAATCCGGAGCGCAACGCAGATTATGCAGCCGGGATGCTTTCCGGGCTACTGCACCGGTATGGGGGAAACGTTCGCGAAGCGCTCTCCGCCTATAATGCGGGCAGCCCGAATGCGACGGGCACGACGACCCGCTGGGGAGACGGTAAGGTCCTCGGCTACGCCGATTCGGTGTTGCGCCACTACGGCAGCATCGCTCAACCGGACGACGTGGAGACCGCGCGCGCGAATATCGCGTGCACGGCACAGACCGTCAACGAGCCGCTTGCGCTCATGAGCGCGATGGCGCCTCCCCCGCACGTGTCCTGGCGATCGACCGAGGGTCTAGACGCGACCGGCCACTCGCATGAAGAACAACTGGATCCACTCTTAGAAGGAGATGATAACTAATGGGATTTCTCGCACCGATACTCGAAGCTGCCGCGCCGTCGCTCATCGGCGGCCTCTTAGGCAGCGGCGGAGCGAACGCGATAATGGGCGGCTCCAACGGCGCGATCGGCGGAATGCTCGGGGAAAACGACGCATTCCAAACCGGCCTGCTTGCGCAACAAATGGTGAGCCAGCAACAACTCGACACGCAATCGCAATTTTTCAACGAAGCGATGGATCAGCAATCCGAGAATATGCGCGAGATGAATACGTTGCGTGACGTGCAGATGGCGCAACGCAAAGCCGACGACGGCATCGTGAAGAAATTCATCGAAAGCATCGGCCAATGATTGGTTCGACCTTGCCTGCGGTGCGCGCCCCTCGCACACCGCAGGCAAAATCCTCGAGCGCGCCCGCAAAAGACGATGATCCCGAAACGCAAGCGCAGCAACGCGCGCTCGCAGCGCAGCGTCAGGCGTTCGATCTGGCGGCAGACGAAGCAGCGGAATTGGAGCGCGAACGCGAGGCGCTGGAACAACTGATGCTCGCGCAACTCAAAGACGAGGATGAGATCGTCAAGAAGTTCATCGCAATGATTTAGGGGACACCGTCCCACTCGCGTTAGGATGAACCGAAATGCTACCGGAATCCTGACATCCGCCGACGAACGCCTCAAGTGGCTTCAAAAGCGCGGCCGGAAAGAACATTGTATGCTCCGCAGTTCTATGCGTGTTTTTCTCGTTTTCGCCGGCTTGCTCGCAGCGTGCAGCGGACCGGGAACGTCGCCTGTAGCGCCGCTGCAAAACTCCGGTTTGCCTGGGACGACTCAATCGCGCAACAGCCGGGTGCCTTCGTCTCCGTACACGTTCACGCTCTTGCAAGCGCCCCAGCCGCTATTTCGCGACTATGGCGCCGCACCGCCGAAGATTGCTACCGCCTCGGATGGCGCAATTTGGTACGGGGGCCAGAGCAATTCAACGTTTCCGGCAGTCCGGCTGATGCCCGGTGCGGGAGCCAAAGAGTTTTTCTTCCCGACGCCCTATCCGTCCGCCGAGCCATTCGTGCCCGGAGACGCTGCCACCGGCTCCGACGGGCGCATATGGTTCAACGACGGGGACTTTTTTTGCGGGCTCGGCGCAATTACGAATGCGGGAACAACGACTGAGTATCCGATTGCCAACACGCCTTATATTGGAGGCTGCATCACTTCGATCGGCCTCGGGCCTAATAGCAATATGTGGTTCGTTCTGCGGCAGACCGATCCGCACAATAATCTTTTCGCCGGCTACATCACTCCTTCCGGAAAATCAAGACGATTTCAGCTTAACGTACCTCCGGTCGACTTTGCGTTCTCCCAAATCGTCATGGGCGCCGACGGTAATCTCTGGACCGGAGGCCACAACGTACTCATACGGATAACGCCGAGCGGCGTGGCTACGACCTTCCCGACGACGGCAAATTTATTTGCCTACAGCGTTGCTGCGGGTCCCGACGGCAATATTTGGTACTGCGGTCTGCTTTCTTACGACAACTTCATCTGCGGCCGGATGAACACGTCGGGCCACGTCGTGAGTACCTACACGCCGCCGATCCCGAGCAAACTTTACGATCTCGTTGCGGCACCGGACGGCAATATGTGGATTACCGGAACGAGCAACCACGGTCCGTTCTTGCTGCGAGCCACTTCGAGCGGAACGTTTACGAAGTTTCACCTGCCAAACGGCGCGGGCGATCCCGGCGGCATCACCGTCGGTCGCGACGGTAACCTGTATTTCACCATCTTGAATGGATCGAACGGATACAACGTCGGCAAATTCACCCTGCCATAGCCTGCGAACTGCCTTTTCTGGAAATGGAAGCCGAAAACGATGAACTGTCCTGGTTGCGGGCATTCTATGGAACTCCATCACGAACGCCATTGTGAGGCCTGCGAATCGCAGGGGGCGGAGTGCCCGGCCGCCGATCCGGGCTCGGAGAGTCTAGGCGGCTAATCGCCGCGCTGTGAGGCTAAATTCGCGTAGCGCTGCTGGATAAACGCCCGATGAAGCTGCCGCCGTCGATGCAGGCGTAAAAGGTCGAACTCGATCTTCGCAAGCGCCGTTGGAAAACAGGCTGCGAACCGCCGCGGTGACATGATCCGGTGGCATAACGAAAAACCGCTGTAGAGGTAGGGTTTACCCCCATACTGCGTAGCTTCGATGTGCCTTACCATAATCAGAGAGCGCCGCCTCAGGCGTTCATCAATCGTGGGAGGTAACGTATGTACGATTCTGAGCGCCTGTTCCTGGAATCCCACAACGCCGGAATGCTACTCGCAGTTACCCTCACCCGTCATGCGTGGTGATCCGCCAAAATTGACGTGAGCTGCATATTGACTGCTTGCCGTTCCTTCTTTAACGCAATCTTGTGGCTCGGCTTGCGAAAACGCAACGGCAGGCAGTCAATGCAACCGACATTGCGCCGGGAATACATGACCCCGTATATCTTGTCGTCCTTGCGAGTCATCGTTAGCTTCCCGTTACAACATTGGGCGTATCGGCCCTGGCCCGTGCAAAGAAACGATAAAAGTTGGAGTCGCACGCGGCTCCTTTGACTAAGGATTGAGAAGTTGAAAACCGTCTGAACGGGATTGGCGAACGAGGCTCCAGTGCCGTCTGACCCGAAGGTTTTCAATCTTACGAGATTCGTAACACCTTGCGACCTTCGTTCGGTGAATGGCAGCAGCTTTGAGACAGCAGGCGTGCATTCGATGCCGTTACCGCGCCCACTCGTAAGCTTTCGAACTCGTTACAACCGCTTTTTTGGTTGCACCCGCCAGGGAAGACAAACTCACTTTCCCGCAACAATGAAAAAGCTCGTAACACAAGCTTTTAGGCTGGTGGGCCATCCTGGGATCGAACCAGGGACCTCATGCTTATCAAGCATGCGCTCTAACCAGCTGAGCTAATGGCCCATGATGATTTCAGCCTTACTCTATATGATCTTTTGTTCTCATTTGCAGTTCTGCCTCTCCGCTCCATCCGTAATTCGTCCCTCACTCGTCCCTCGCTACTTTTTAAGGGCGCATTTTTGGGCCTATTTTACGGCAAGAAAAAGCCCGCATACATACGGCGGGCTTTCTTCATTCCATGTAAGCCGAGGGAGGGCCTACGTGTGCCCCCTCAGATCGGCAATCAGGCAGGGTGCGTTCGTGAAGCTCTTATCGGGAAACCGGAGGAATGGGATAATCGGGATTGGCCCATTGACGAGCGTTTCCCGTAGGTCAGCTTGCGTGAAGGTCGGCGTGAACGGGCCTGTCATGCTCGCTTGGAACACGCGAAGCTCTTGATCGATGATGTACGGAGGCTTCCCCGGTGAGCGCGGTTGATAGACCTTCCGGCCATCCGCGTCGATCAGTATGAAGCCGACGACATTTTTGTTGTGAAGTACCGTATCGATCCGAATCTCGGTCTCGCCCCATTTATGTATCGGGTCTATCGGCAAGGGCATACCGAGGCCATAGGATTCGCCCATGCACTTCTCGTCCCCGAAGGTCGCATTGTGCAAGATGACGGCGAGCAGAGCGGCTAGTAGCATGGAACCTAGTGTCCCGGATAGCATTGGAGCTTTTGCAC
>JALYTY010000041.1 GCA_030854045.1 Vulcanimicrobiota bacterium
TCGCACCGTAACCACGCCCTACCGCGTTGCGTCAATCGCGGGCCAGCAAATGCCGGGCTTGCGGGAGCAGCGATTTTTCCGCTGATTTTACGACGTTACGCAAGAGCGCGACGTTGGTTACGGGACCAACGCCTCCGGGGACCGGGGTAATTGCGCCCGCGACGCTGACGGCGCTTTCAAAGTCCACGTCGCCTTGGAGCATACCGTCCACGACGGTCGTGCCGACATCGATAACCGTCGCGCCCGGGGCGATATCGTCGCCGCGGATGAGGCCGGGCACGCCGGTTGCGACAACGACAATCTCTGCCATGCGCGTGTACGGCTGCAGTGAGCCCGATTCTTTGTGCAGCACGGTTACGGTCGCGTGTGCGGCGAGCATAAGCATCGCGACCGGGGCGCCGACGACAATGGAACGGCCGATCATCACGGCGCTGCGCCCGCGCAGCGGCCAGTGCGGACTGCGTTCGAGGAGCAGCATCACGGCGGCAGGTGTGGCCGGGACGAATTCGGTGCCGCTGCCGAAAGCGAGGTTGCCTTGATTTACGGGATGCGTTCCGTCTACGTCTTTTAGAAGCGGTATCGCGCCTGCGATTTCCCGTATCGAAAGATGGGGTGGAAGCGGCTGCTGAAGCAGCACGCCGTGTACGGATGGATCGCCGTGCAGCGATTCGAGCGCGTTGCGCACGTCGCTCGTTCGTGCCGTCTGCGGGAGGCCGCTGACTTCGACGGCTACTCCAACGCGTTGGCCCATTTTCTCAAGGTTGCGAACGTAGGCCAGGCTCGATTCGTTTTCACCGACGAAAACGATGACGAGCTTGGGATGAATACCGCGCTCGCGTAGCGCACTCGTACGTGCGATGAGATCCGTGCGCAGGTCGGCGGCAAGCGCTTTGCCGTCCAGAATGTGGGCGGACACGCATTCGCGGTTTCGTCCGCTCGAGGAGCTCTCCCTGGAACACGTTCGGCGCGAAGTGCGCCTCGGATCGCATTTTGGAGCGGAAGCGTTCGATCGCGCTTTCGATCGTTTCGTGCAGACGTACAACGTTTCGCCGAACCTCGCGCGGTGCAGTCCCGACGTGCTCGACCGGTATTGCACGCTCTTCGAAGCGACCGATGAGGCCGCTCGGATGCGCGAAGTGCGGTATCGCGGCATTCCGATTTATGCCGCCGTGTTGGCGCGAGGAATCATTGCGTTTGAGGGCGAGGTCGATGAAGATCGCATGGGCGACTGGTAGAACGGCGCTATGATCGCACGCGAATGAACCGGCGGATCTCTTGGCTTTTGGCGCTCGTCGCGATCGCCGTTTTGGCGCTGGTGTTCGTTCCTTTATTGCCTTCGGGCGCATTGCGTGAATCGGGACCTTTAGGTTTAAGCGGCAAGGCTGCGCCGGTCTTTCTTTTGCGCGACGACCGCGGAAGCGAGGTATCGCTTTCGCAGTATCACGGTAAAATCGTCGTGTTGAACCTGTGGGCATCGTGGTGTCCTCCTTGCCGGGCGGAGATGCCCGACTTGCAGCGGCTTTCCGCAGCCTACGCGTCGCGCGGCGTTATCGTTATCGGTGCGAACCAAGGTGAGTCGGCGCAGCGTGCGCGAGCGTTCGCGGCGTCGCTGCGTATCGGTTTTCCGATCTGGCTGGATGAAGAACAGCGGTACGGCCGCGCACTCACCGCCGCCGGCCTTCCGACAACCGTCATTATTGCGCGCAACGGAACGATTGTGCGCGGCTTCGACGGTGCGCTCGGTTATGGGGAGATGCGCGAGGCCATCGCAGCGGCGCTGCGTTCGTGAAGAGCGTATTTGGCTTCGGAGCGCTCGTTATTGTCGCAGTGCTCGCTCAAATCGTGGTTCCCGGCAGGCCGGTGTATCACGCTGGGTGGTTTAACGTCGCGATTGCGGCGCTCGTTATTGTTGTTATCTCGCGCACGAACGCCGTCACGAAATCCTTGCCGGATTCAAAGGCTCGCGCGGCCGCCGTTGCCGGTATATTCGGCGTTGCAATTGCCGGTGTCGCGGGCGTTGCATGCGGACTCTTCGCGGCCGAGGCTCAAACGGTCGTTGGGATGCCCGATTCGTCGGTGCGCGTAGCTGCCTTGGATCGCACGCTCCAGTTTCCGTCGATGGGCGCGGCAGCAGCGCGCACGCCGATCGACGGCGCATTGCTTTTGCGGGCGGTTCCGCGCAGCGTCGTTGAGATGCGGGCATTCGACCTTCGCGGCGGCCGGTTGACGATCACGCAGCCGACGGGCAGCGCATTTCTTTCACCGGTTTTGCTGATGCGCGACCATCAAACGATCGCCGGATTGAATCTGCCGTTCGATTCCTTTGCCGTTCCCGCGGCGCATCTCGCCGTGAAGGCCGTTCTCTTTTCAACCCAAGAGGCTTCGCAGTTGCGCGGGGCGCGCGGCAAGCCGGGGCCGGCAGTGCTCTTCGATGTTAGCGACGAAAGCGGGCGTTCCGTGCGCGGCGGTCTCGCACTTGCTAGAGATGGCGACACGGTGCGAGTAGGCGGCGTTCAACTGCAGCCGGCGATTCTATCCTATCCTGCGATCGAAGCGATTCCGATCCCGAACGTGTTTGCCGCCGGACTGGGGTTCGCGGCGTTCGTTGCGGGCGCTGTGCTTGCAACGCTCAGAACTCCGTACCGCTCGTAAAGCGAAAGCCTTCTATTTTAACCGACGGAACGACGAGCGAATAGGAATACCCTCCGGTTCGCGCTAGATCGTTCGCGCACGTTGCGGCCGCAAGCGAATCGACGATGCTTTGATTGAAGCGCATATTGCGCACGCCGCTTACGATCTTGCCGTCTTCGATCAGAAACGTGCCGTCGCGCGTCATTCCCGTTACGATCGCGCGTTTCTGATCGACGGTGCGGATGTACCAAAAACGCGTAATCAGGAGGCCGCGGTCCGTCTGCGCAATCAGGTCATCGACGCTCGACGCTCCGGCGGTGACGACGAGGTTGAGGGGCTGAGGTCCTCCAGCGTTGGGAGCCGGCAACGCATGGCCGGTGTTTGCGATGCCGAGCTTGCGCGCGTAATAGCTGTCGGTAACGATGTTTTGCACGATCCCGCGCTCGATGAGAGCGAGACGTGACCTCGGCGCGCCTTCGTAGTCGAACGGCATGCCGGGCGCACGCGCGTCGGTATAGTCGTCGGAGATTGTCAACGACTCGCCGAAGTACCGTTCGCCCAGCTTTCCGCTGAAGAATGACGATCCTTCCGAGAAGTTTTGTGCCGAGAAGTGCGATGCCAAGTACGCGAGTAATTCGCCGAAAGCCGCCGGCTCCAAAATGACGGTCCAGTCGCCCGGCTCGATGCGGCGTATGTTTGCGCTCGCGATCGCTTTATCGACCGCCCGCTTTCCGATTGCCGCGCCGTCTATCGTGATGCTGTCGTGCGAATACCATTCGGCGAATCCCGTGGAACGTTCCGCAATAACTTTCACGTTAGCGGCGGAATCCGTCCCGTCGAATGATGCGCGCGCGCCCGAACTATTCGCGATCGTAACGCCGCCTACCGATGTCGAGACGTATCCAGAGCACCAGAAGCCGGCGCTCTCCGCCTGCGATAAGATTGCGTCCGCCGCGCTCGCTCGGGATTCGGGCGTCGCGCGTGCGGTCGAATCGAAATACGCATGCGGGGGCGCAGGCGAAACGCCGACTCCCGACGGCAGCGACGGCTGCATCGGGTCGGATGGAACGAACGACGCGGTTTCCATCGCGCGCGAGACGACCGCATCGAGAGCATCATCGTCGAAATCGTTCGTCGCCGCTACGCCGGTTCGACCGTCGATAATCGCACGAACCGATACGACGCGATCTTCCGCTGCGACGTTCTGGTTCGATATCCCGCGCGCAAAACGCGTCAGCGCACTATCGCTGTAGTCGACGAGCACTTCGGTTTGATCGGCGCTGGAACGATCGAGGACTTTAAGCGCAAGCGCTTCACGCGCGCTACGCGTCACGATAGCCCACTCCTACGCTGACGCCGCGAAAGCGCGCGGGCGCGGCTGCCTGGGTCGTGCGCCCCGTCTGCATCGGTTCTCCTTTGCCGCAGTTTGGAGTGCCCCACGGTATCCACGATTGCGTATCGGCGATCGCATCGCAAGAATTCCAAAATGCCGGCGTAATGCCGGCATACGTTGGATTCTTCAGCATCCGTCCGCGCTTGCCGTCTTTGACCTCCCACGCGACCTCGCAGCCAAACTGAAAGTTCAGCCGGCGGTCGTCGATCGACCACGAACGGTTGCTCTCCATGTAGACGCCGTTGCGAATGTCATCGAAGAGATTCTCGAACGGGGTATCTCCGGGAAGCAGATTGAGGTTGCACATGCGGATCATTGGAACGAACTCCCAGCTCGCTGCGCGTACGCACGCATTGCTGCTCCGGCCGATCGCCCGCGCGGTATCGTTGCTCATCTCATAACCGACGAGCACGCCGTCGCGGATAATGTCCGACTGCGTCGATTTCGTTCCTTCGTCGTCGTACCCGCACGTGGCCATGCCGCTTTGCATCGCGTTATCGATAACGATCGAGACGATATCGGAGCCGTATTTCAAGCGATCCAAACGGTCGAGTTCGAGAAAGCTCGTGCCGGAAAAATTCGCTTCCCAGCCCATTACGCGATCGAGTTCGGCGGGGTGTCCGCACGATTCGTGCATCTGCAGCGAAACTTGCGAGCTTCCGAGAATGACGTCGTACGTGCCGCTCGGGCATTGTGGGGCGGTTAAGAGCGCCGCCGCCTCTTCGCCGATGCGCGCCGCTCCATCCAGCAGCCGCGCTTCTTCAACCACTTCCCATCCGCCGGATTTATAGTAGCCGACGTCTCCGGGATAGGTGCGCGTCTGTACGTCGCCGTTACCGACGGCCATGGCTTGCACGCCGCTTCCCGTTTGCGAAATGCATTGAGCGATGCGGGAGCCGGTCGAGCTATAAAAACATTTCTCCGTGCGCCAGAGATCGAGCCACGCGCGCCCTACGGCGATTGCGGGATCGGCGTGCGTTCGGCGCTCGGCTTCTAAAAGCAGCGCGACTCGTTCGCCGAGCGGCACGGAAGCGGGATCGCGCACGACGGGCGTCGCGAACGTGTCGACGTACGCGTGTGCCGGTATTTCTCCGACGCGGCGGCGCGCGATTTCTGCGCTCGCCCGCGCTATGGCAACGGCGCGAGCCGCCGTCGCGTCGATGCCGGCTTCGCTTGCGTCGGAACTCGCTGCGAAACCCCATGCTCCATCGACGAGCGCTCGAATTCCGTATCCGCTGCTGCGCGAATCCGCCAGCGTCGCGACGATCCCGTTTCGAACCTCGATGCGTTCGGTACGCACGTGTTCGAAACGAACGTCTGCATATGCGGCGCCTCGTACGCTTGCCGTATCGAGAGCGCGCGCAGCCGATGAATCACGGTTCATCGAAGGCTCTTTGGCCTTCTTTTAGGGCGATCCCGCTACGATCGCTCGCAGGTCGCGGATGGCGATGGAGCCGCTGCGCAACACTTCGGCATTACCTCCGATAATGTAGATTGCAGACAGGCGCGCGGATCCGCCGAGATTCTCCGGAAGCGACGCAGTCACGCGGCGCCAACCCGGCCGGTCGAGGTTCGCAGCGGTGATAAGAAGCTGTTCGTTGAGCGCGTTGCGTAGAGAAACGCGCAGTCTCAATCCCGATCCGTCGTCACGCACCGCGAACGAAAGACCGGTGGTGCCTTGCGGTAACGCAACATCCGTTGCGAGATAAGCAGCGCGTTCCTGCGGTCCGAGCGCATAGTGAAGTTCGAGGCCGTCGGGGCCCTCCGATACGCCGCCGGTGCCGCCGCGGGGTACGCTTGAAAAATGTGCGTCGTTGAATGCGAGCGGCACATCGTGGCTGCCGACCGTAACCTCTGCCTGCGAGTAGGCAGTTCCGAGCGCGAGCGAGACGGTTGCATCGTGCGAAGCGGCATCGAAAGTGCCGTCCGGCGTGATGCGGCCTTCGTTTGCGCGCCACGGCAATAGCGCCGGAAGCGCGATCCGATATCCACGCATATCGAACGCTTGAGCGGCTAAGCGATAGCGCCCGTTAACGGCAACGTTCGGATGCCGCGGCAGAATCTCGATGCGTGCGGGAGAGTTGAAAACAGCAAGCGGAAGGCGAGTCTCCAAGCTGCCGCTGCGAAAGACGATTGCGCCCGTTCCGGACGCCTGCGCCGTGAAGCGTCCGTCGCGGTAGATGCCGAGCGATGATGGCTCCACGGCGGCCGTTATTGCGCGCGGCGCCGCAACCGCATGATCGTTGCGATCGATCGTAGCGACCCGCACGTCCACGGAAGCGCCGCCGAGGGTTCTTACTTCGGCCGGGTTTGCGACGATCTGCGACGCCGAGCCGACCGGTGCGGTGTTGTAGACAAAGACCCCATCGGCAACCGGCCGTTCGCGTCCATCGGAGGGACGATTGCGCAAAGTTGCTTGCGGGGAACCGAGATCGCGCACCGCGATTGCCGACGAACCACCGCCATCGAACGCTAGGCCGTCGCTTGCGCCCAAGGCCCGCATAAACGAAGCAAACTCGCGACGTGTCACGCCGACGCTTC
Source organism: Vulcanimicrobiota bacterium (assembly GCA_030854045.1). Lineage (GTDB taxonomy): Bacteria > Vulcanimicrobiota > Vulcanimicrobiia > Vulcanimicrobiales > Vulcanimicrobiaceae > JALYTY01. The sequence continues at coordinate 6,566 of JALYTY010000041.1, forward strand.
GATCCGGCTCTCGTCCATCAATCTCGATAAGCAACAGCGTTCCGTCTGGTTGCACTGCGGTTCCGCTGCACGGAATTCGCGCGGCATATTCACCTCCGCTCGGACCGTCCGGATCGTCGTACCATTCGCCGCCGCGTAAGATCAGCGGCCCTCCCCCGACGGCTGCGACGATGTTGGCTGCGGCCACGGGCGATAGGTCGCCGGCGGCGCTCACGGAATCTCCGGGATTCGGCACTCCCGCGTTGCCGTATGCGTTCAATCCGATCGCAGCGTAGTATCCGGCGGGTTGACGCGTTAAGTTATCCTCGACGGCCGTCACGCGATAGCTGCTAAACGGCGGCGTACCGCTCGTTGGAACGAGGCCGATCAGCGTGAGGTTCTCTTGCGGTGCAACCGTCCCGAACTCCGGTGTGAGCAGCGCGACGCCGCCGCCGGGAGGCGGCATCTCGTTGATCGCATCGAGTGTAACGGTGCGGTCCGCAAGTTGCAGCGTGCCCGAGAACGTGTTCTCTACGATCTGCGGCGGACCCGATCGCGGAATTACGAGCGAGTAGCGCTTGCGCGGCGTGAGCAGCAGACGGCCGCCGCGCACGAGAATATTCGTTGGCCGGTACGTGTTTCCGATATCGAAGTAGTCGCCGTTGATGCCGGCGACCGCGTTCGTGCGCCGCGCCATCGAAGAGACGGTTTCACCGTTCGACGTTAACGCATCGGAGGCAAGGCCACTATCAACTGCTATATCGCTATGGTTGGGCGCGACTGCAATCACGTTTGCAACGATCGGTCCCGCTTCCGTCAGGAGCGCATATTGGCCGAAGGTTACTCCCGGAGCGATTACCTCCATTGCGGGCGTCTGCATGATGATTCTTGGAAACGGAGGCTGCGGATCCAAAACCTGCGGCAACGCTTTCGCGTGCGCCCCGACCGGAGCCAGAGCGATAACGAAAGCAAATATCCATCGGTAAAGGTGCACGATTTCGTCTAACGCCTCAACGTGTTACGCGATTCCACGAATGCCACACGGCGACCGAAAGCGGATAACCTCCGGTCGCAAACGGCGCTCCGGGAACGCGCTGCAGCGTTCGCGTGTCGATCACGTCGATGCGGTCTGCCTGCGCGCACGGCACATAGAGCCGATGATCGAAGGCGTCTACCGCGGGCTTCCACGGCGTCCGGCACGTTGCGATGGGCCGGCGCAGCGGCTGCAGCGTTCGAGAATCGAGGACGTACACGTCGTCGTCGCGTTCGTCGGTTACAAAAATTCGTTTACCGCCGCTACCGGCCACAACGCCCAAGGGAAAGGCAAGCGGCGCACTTCTTGCAACGACGCGTGGGATCGGTGCGGCAACGTCGATCGCGATTACGCGGCCCGCCGCGGCAAACGGCGACGAAACGCTCTGGTTCGAAACGGCAAAGAGCCGCGATCCGTCAGGTGAGAGCGCGAGTGAAAACGCGCGATCGATTGCGTGAAATCTTCGCAGTTCCGTCATCGTTGTCGAATCAACGATCGAAACCGTTCCATCGTTCGCGTTGGCGACGTAAACGCGCCGGCGTCTTGAATCGACCGCTACGCCCTCGCTCGTAACCCCGAGTATTCGCCTCGAGACCGTTCCGTCGGGCAAGACGCGCGTGAGCGCGCCGCTTCCCGAAATATCCCGGTCCGTAGCGAATAAGGCGTGCGTTGCCGGATCGAAGGCGAGTTCATCGGATAGCGCGACGCCCGCGATCGCGCGTACACGCCACGGGTCCATCGTCGCCATAAAAAGTGTATCGCCCGCGGTGTTTCCTGCAGCGATTCTGCCGTCGCCGTCGATCGCGACATCCGACGGCGCGCCGCCGATGCCCAGTACCGAGCGCGCAGCAAACGGAGCGTCCGCATCGTGTACCACGATACCGGAATCGTACGCCGCGACTGCAATGAACGCACGAGCAACGTGCGGAGGCGACGCGAAACGAAAACGGTGCACCGCCAGGGCATGATGCCCGGATGCCACCACCGTATCGTCGGCCGCATCGGGTGAATCGGGAACGCTCAGAGTCCCGTGGAGCACGGCGCCCGGACCGATTACTTCGAGTGAATACGGGGCGTCGAGTCCGTCTATCTGTATCGGTATCTGACTTCCCGGGAGATACGGCAACGCACTTCCCGCGATGCGGGCGCTTGCCACGTCGCGCGCGCTCCGATGCGCGGCTATGCCGGGTTCGAGAATAACGACGCACGCGATGAGCGCGAGAGCCGGCCAACGACGAAAGCCGATCAATGACCCTGAAAATATCCGAAGACTGCGAGTAGCACCCCGGCGGCGGAGAACGCGGTTCCGAGATAGAGCAGGAGCCGCGTTTCGGAAAGCGCGGATATCGACACGAAGACGATCGCGATCTCCAGCAGCGTCGTCGCCGTTCCGACGGTTTCAAACGATTTCATGATATCTTCCGAGCGCACCGATCGTTCGTCAGCGCGGCGCTCCAAGTCCCGCGCCGCGTTGAGGATAGCGAGCGAGGAAGTCGATTCGTGATCTGCTTCTTTTCGAAACGTGTCGCGCGCCGCCGCGTCGCGTACGTTTCCGCTTGCGAGTAACGCCGAATACACCGTGGCTTTGAGACGCTTAGCTTCGTAGTAGTTGTATTGGTCGGCTGCTTTTGATTGCAAGAGAATCGCTTCGTTCTTGATCGATAAAGCCCGAATCGACTGATGGTGCGAGAAGAGCGTTCCCAGTGCCGCGAGGACCGCGATGATCGCCGCGGCCAGCGGTACGAGCCTGTCGTGTCTTTTTTCGAGATGTTCGTGCCGCTCGGCGGCCTCGTCGAATGCTTTGTGCGGGGAACTCATCGCACGCGGGCTTGCGCTCGAGCGAGCAGATCGATTCGTTCGAGGCCGTCGACGACGTCGGTTCCCGGCGCGAGCGAGGTCTCCGCAGTGCGCCTGCCGTCGAGCGAAAAGCTTGCAATGCTATAGTCGTCGAACGTTCCCGCGACGATCGCTCCCTCGGGATCGATCGCATACGCGCGATGGTTTTGCCGGTCGAAGACGATGACGTATATTCGCAGTTCCAGTGCGCGTGCGCGGGCGATCGTTTCGAGCCACGGTCCGGCGAGCGGCGCATCGATAATTGCGACCCGCATTCCGGACAAGCGTGCCGCGATCAACGCTCCCGGGTCCAAAACGGCTTCCGCTGCAATTTCAACGATCGAAAGAAGTTCGTTCAATCGTTGCGCCCCGTAAGGAGAGTCGGGAGCCAACGCTATTTCGGCATCGAGCAAGTCCAAACGCGCGTCGATGTCGCGAGGAAGCGGTTCGATTGCAATTGCAACGCGTATCGCGCGCAGCGGCGGTCGTTCGGCCGTCGTTGCAATGGCCGGCGAAGCCGACCGATACGGGCGTGGTTTCTCGATAGCGAGACGGGCAAAGATTGCTCCTTCGCTGCGAGCGTCGCCGGTTGCCGCAACCGTCCCATCGCGGTCGATGATCTGCGACTTCCCGCAATACGCAACCATGCCGCGTTCCGTTCCGCACTTGTTCGCCGCAACCAGAGCGACGTTGTTCTCGAAGGCGCGAACGCGCGCGAGCAGATCGGCCTGCACGTTTTCCAGCGCCGTGGGATCGCGGCCGCTCGTAACCCAAGCGGTCGGCATGACCAGCACGTCGGCCCCCCGGTCGACTAGCGCGCGTGCGACGCCGGGCATTCTTCCGTCCGCGCAGATCAAGAGCCCGAGACTGCCCGCAGCGGTGTGAACCGGCGCCAATTCGGCGCCGGCAGCAAACCATTTACGATCGAAATGCCAAAGGAAAGTCTTCTCTGCAGTTCCGGCAACCGAGCCGTCAGGGTCGATCGCGACGGCGCAATTATAGAGCGCTCCGTTGCGTTTTTGAACGGCGCCGGTGACGATCGTGCATTCGTTGCGGGACGCAATCGCTCGCAACGCGTCGATCCCCGGCTGCACCTGCGCGTCGTCGAACTCGTCTCCTCCGATAACGTAGGCGGGAAACGTCGCTTCGGGCAACACCAAAAGATCGCACGATGCGGCGGCCCGCGACGCAAGGTCCAGGATTCCGTTTAAGCGATCCGGCAGTGCATCGCGGTCGTGCGCGCGCAACTGAAGCGCGGCGATTCGCAGAGTGCGCGTCATGGGAACGGGAGATACGAATGCAGCGCGAATAGTCCTCGAAAGGAGAAAAATTGCACGTGAAACGTACGTTACTAGCGCTGTGTGCGGTGCTCGGCGCAAGCGCGTCGGCCGTTCCGGCTATCGATGCGGCGACGGCAACTCCGCCGCCCAAGAAGAACGCTTGCGACGCTATGCCGAGCAAATTTCAGCGCGACAAATGCAAAAGTTTTACGAAGTCGGCGCCGGGAGACGAGTATTTCGGCCGTCTCAAACTGAGTTACCTCGGAATTAACAACACGTTTAGGGATCAGACCATCCGCGCGGGGTCTTCGACGATCGATTCGGATATTATCAATAAAGTGGCCAACGCGGACGAAGCGTTGCGCGCGTGGATGCAGCGGTATCCCGGCGATCCGCAGCTCGCGCGCAGTCTCTACCTGGCGACCGAAATCTACAAGCGAATCTACACCGAAGAGGCGCAGGATAAGGCCTGGAAATACATGCAGCTCGAAGTGCGGCAGTTCCCCGCGACCTATTTCGGCAAGATCGTGAAAAAGAACATCGCAATCGGCTTTACGGAGCACTATTACGCGCCGACGCTAGTATGCCCGACGCCATTGCCTTCCGATGCTCCGTTGCCGTCGACCACGCCGGCCGCCTCCCCAACGCCGTCCCCCGCACCGGGCGGCGCGAAAGTCGACATCATCGTACCGCCATGCACGAAGCCGAACCCCGAGCCCACGGAAACACCGTCGGAAGCGCCGTCGATGAGCCCGCTTCCATCGTCGTCGGCATCGCCGTCCACGAGTTCGGCGCCGTCGCCGTCAGCCGCAGCGACATCGTCACCGTCGGCAGTACCGGCGCCGGCTCCGGCGGCATCGCCGTCGCCCGCTCCGGCACCATCAGCGTCGCCCGCTCCGGCACCATCGCCTATGCCTTCAGCGGTCGCCGTTCCATCGCCGGTGCCGCCGGCAACTCCATCGGCCTCGCCATAAAGCCGAATCCTGGGCAAAGAAAAACCCCCGGCACAATGCCGGGGGTTTTTTCTTTGCTCGATCGAGCGATGCTTAGAACTTGATTCCAAGTCCCAGGTACGGTCCGAACTGTGAACCGCTTGCGGGGGCGTTTGTCTTCGCCTTCAGGCTGTCGCCAAGTACGCCGGCATCGATGAAGAGCGGGCTTCCTTGGAACGAGTACGTGATACCGAACTGTGCCTTAAGGATGTTGTAAGCGAGCTGGAACGTCTGTCCCGCATCTGAGGCAGGCGTTGCGCCGGGCGCCAAATCGGCTGCCGATGGGTTGGGAACCGTGAAGTTGCCCTTCGCATTGCCGTAGTACCAGAGGCTGCCGTAGACGGAGAACGGACGTTCGAGATCCGGAAGCTTCTCGATGCCGAAACCGACGTTCGAGAGGCGCGGATAACCGGTGTTGTTGGACTTGAAGATGTAGCCGACGCCGATATAGATGCGCGGGTTGGCAACGCGTATGCCCAAACGCCCATCGAAATCGTAGCTACGGACCTGGAACGCTGGAACGAACGTTTGATAGGCACCGCTGCCGATCGTCGTGACGTTACAGTGCGGGTCTCCTGCACCGCTGCAATTGTGCGGATAGTTGAATTGCCGGTAGTCGCCTTCGAGCATCCAAGGCAGGCTGCCAAGGTTGAACTCGATCGCGCCACGGATGGCGTACGAGAAACCGTTGCCGTTGTTGTTGTCGGAGGTCGTTCCGGGATTGTACTCATCGTACACTCGCGGCGAGAAGATGTAGTCGCCGACGATGAACTTATCCATGTACGGCGTAGCTGCCGGTGCCGGGGTCGGCGTCGGAGCGGTCGTCGGAGCCTCGGTCGGCGCCGTAGTCGGAGCCGGCGGCGGGGTCGGCGGCAGATAACGCACGACGACAACCTGCTTATCGGGCACCCACTGAACGTATGCTCCCATGCCTTCCGAAATTACGCGGATCGGAACGAGAACGTGGCCCTGATACATCATCGGCGGAACGTCCAGCGGACGAGACTCGCCGTTGATGATGACTTCCGGCTTACCGACCGTCACTTTGACGTCGGCTCCGGGTTTGCTAACGTCCACCATTTTGGCGCCCGCATCGTACGAAACGGTCGCGCCCATTTGCTCGAACATCGAACGAAGCGGGATCAAGACCGTGCCGCCGCGCACGAGCGCAGCGAGCACGCGACCCTGTTTCAGGACGTCGGGCTTAGCATAGACATGGTGGTCGTTGAAGAGAATCGGGATTTGGCCCGACGGCGGGGAACCGAAGTTCGCCGGCGGAGCCGCTGTCATTCCGCCCGATGCCTGCGCGATCGCGTTGGTTCCTATGTTTCCATGCGACGCGGAGGCAAGCGGAGCGGCGATGGCATTGAGTCCAAGACAGGCTGCGAACAGCGCTGCGAAGACTCCGGTGCTCAGTCGCTTCAATGTTTCCTCCTAGTTAGAATGAGACCTTAGCTTGTTTTGCGGACGCACTGATGCGCTAGCGGACCATGCCGTTATGCCGCGCGGGCATGTAGGCACAAAGTCCCCCCAAAGACAAGCATTCTTAACCTTCTTTCGGGAGTCCGTTTGCCCCCCCTGCAGTGCCGACCAAGAGCAATAAGATTCGTTGAAAGGCGTTATTTCGGCTGATTTTGCGCCGTTTTGCTTCCGATTCGCCTCTCGAAAGCTGCGCGTACGCCGGCCCGTGGCGACGTTATCGACGGTTACGCGAACCGTTCATGCACGAAAAGTCGCGGGCATTTCAGCCCATTTTTTCTTCGAGTTTTGCCAAAAACTTCGATTTATCGATCAGGTAGCGCTCGTGCGTCCCGTCTCCTACGGCTTCGCGTTCGTCAAAGACTTGTACCGCGAAACTGATGCGAGGGCCGTCGACCATGACGATCTCCACCGCCGTGCGCACGATGAAACCGACCGGAACGGGCTTTCGGTGCTCGAGGTCGATGTGCGTGCCCAGAGTGACGATTCCATCGTCCAGCGCCGGCTCGATACAATGAATGGCGGCATTTTCGATAAGCTGGACGAGCATCGAAGTAGAAAGCACGTCGACGCCTTTATTTCCGGCTTTTTCGGCGGTCATCCATTCCTCGACGCGAGTTTGCAGGCTATACGAGCGGCCGATCTGCAATTTCGCGCTCATGCCGCATGACAATACGCCTAAAGCCAACTCCCTCCCGCCAAATCGGCAGACGCATCAGCCGGTTCTCAGCATTTGCCCGTAGCACTTGAATCAAAAAGGTCCGGGCATCGTATATGGAACGAACAGCGCTGCTCTCAAAGACTCAAGTAGGAGAATCATGCAGTATCACCGCGTGGCGGTCGCAATCATGGCCGTCGGCATCGCGCTCTCGGGATGCGGAAAAGGCGGCCAAGCCCCCAAAGGTCCGCCCCCGCTCAACGTCGATGTTGCGAGCGCGCAGCGTCGCGACATTTCTACGAGCATCAGTTTGGACGGACAGATCGCGCCTCTGGAACAATCGACGCTTTCATTTCAGCAGAGCGGCCCCATTACGGCAATTTACGCAAACGTCGGCGATCGCGTGAACGCCGGAATGCTGCTAGCCAAAATCGACGACTCCACATTGCGAAGCCAGCTGGCGCAAGCGCAGGCCCAAGCGAACCAGCAAAGCGCTACCGCCGCCGGGGCGCAAGTCGGCCTCCCCTCGCAGCAGCAGCAGAACAACGCCGCATTGCAGACTGCGCGTGCGGCACTCGCTAATGCTCAGCTGATCTACAATCAGGACCGTCAGCTTTTCGCACAAGGGTATGTTTCGCAAGCGCAGCTCGAAAGCGCCCGCGCTGCGTACGTCCAAGCGCAGAGCCAGGCGAATAACGCGCAAAGCGGCCTTGCCAACAATCAAGTGAGCGCGCAGAACGTAAAAGCGCAGATGGCGGCGGCAGCCGCCGCGTCGGCCAACGTTAACACGCTGCAAACGCAGATCGGACAGACGTCTCTCTACGCGCCCTTCGATGGTGTCGTGACTGCCCGCATGATGGACCCGGGAGCTTTTGCGGGTCCGCAATCGCCGGTTCTCGCGATCTCGCGGGTCAGCACGGTGTGGATTAACATTAACGTGCCCGACGATGACCTCTCGTACGTTCACTCCGGTTCGCGGGTCGCGTTTGCCTCGAGTTCGCTGCCCGGCAAGACGTTCAACGCAAACGTCACCACGGTAAACGCAGTGCCGACGCAAGGCACGCTTTCGTACCTCGCCCGCATCCAAATGCCGAATCCCGGCGGCGTGCTGCGCGGCGGGATGCTTGTTACCGCGACCGTAACGAAGGAACGCGTCAACGACGCAATCGTCGTGCCGCGCACCGCTGTCGCGCAAACCGAAAAAGGGGATGCCGTCTACGTTGTCGGCCCCGACAACAAGGCCAGAGAAGTTCCCGTCAAGGTAGGCGTGCAGACCGACACGCTTGCGCAAGTACGGTCGGCGGAAGTTTCGGCCGGGACTAAAGTGATTACCACGCGGCCGGACGCACTCAAAGACGGCAGCATCGTTGCCGTAAACAATACGGGCGCCGGCGCGCCACAATGATGCATTGTCGAAGCCTCGTCGCGTACGCGCTTGTCGCTGCGTTCGCGGGTATTGCATGTGCTCCGGCGGCGCTGCGCGCGCAGACGACCGTCGCCGCACCCTCACCGGCGCCATCGGCTACGGCGTCCGGAACGCCGATTCCGTACCCGGCATACGGTACGCCGGCGCCTGATGTTGCGGCGCAGGTTGCAAAGCCGGGCGTACCGACGACGATTTCGCTTACCCAAGCGATCGATATTGCGGTACTTCAATCGCCCGCGTTCGCATCGGAGCGCGCGCAATACCGTGCGATTCTCGCACGATATCAGTCCGAGAGAGAAGCGGTGTTTCCAAATCTTGCCGGTAGCGCCAGCGTGCAGCGTCAATACGGCGGGACGGCGACGCGCGGCTTCGGCGGCGTTACATCGACGCCTCTCCCTGGCGCTTCGCCCGGACCTGCCGTGCTCTCCGGACCGTTTACGACGATCTCCGGCCAAATTGCGTTGACGCAGCTGATCTACGACGGCGGCCGTGTCATCGCAGCGATCCGCAGCGCGAAGGAAAGCAATGCTGCCGGTTTGGATACGCTGATTCGTCAACTGCAAACGCTTGGGTATACGGTCGCGCAGGCCTATTACGGCGTGCTTCAGGCCGACGCTACCGTGTCGTCGGACGCTTCGCTCGTACGGCAGTTTGAAACGCAAGAACGCAACGTGACCGCGCAGGTTCGCGCCGGTGCGGCCGCTCGTTCCGATCTCGCGGCCGCGCAGTTTCAAACGGCGCAAGCGCGCGGCGCGCTCGTTACCGCTCAAGGCTTGCAGATCGCGGCGCAGTCGACGTTCGCTACGACCCTCGGACTGGATGCGGACGCGCTGGTGCGGCCACAGACTTCCGGCGGTACGACACCGCGTACGTTGGGATACGGGGCGGCGCTTTCAACAGCGCTTGCCGCTCGTCCCGACTACATGGCCGCAGAGCACACCGTGGAATCGGCGAAAGAAAACGTGCGCTATGCAAAACTCGCCCGCTTCCCCGCGCTCAACGCAAATGCGAGCACGGGTTACAGCGAATCGCTGCCTACGACCACGCCCAAGCTCGAATCGGGGCAAAGTCTCGGCGCAACGCTCACCATTCCAATTTTCGATCAAGGTCTGACCAACTACAACGTCGCGCTGGCGGCCTCGCAATTGGATCAAGCGACGGCAGGTCTTTTTTCGACGAAACTCACGGTGGAATCCGACGTTCGAGGCGCGCTTGCGAACATTATCTCCGCGCGGGCGTCGCTGGTTCAAGCGCAGGCGGAACTGCGTGCCGCTCAGGTAAACTTGGATGCTTTCCAAGCGCGTTACCGCGTCGGCGCCGCGACGATTACCGACCTCGTGACGGCGGAAGCGAATCTCGCGACCGCGCAACGCGATAATGTAACGGCCGTATATAACGAGCGCGTCGCCGAAGAGCGCTACCTCTTTGCTTTGGGAACGAGCGATCTTCGCCTATAGCGGCTTGCGGGTGTAAACGGCGAGGTTCGATCGCGTCGCGGGTCCGTTCGATACAGGCTCCGGCGGGCGATGGTCCAAAGAAACGACTATCATGCCGCCCGAGCACTCCACCGTTCCGGGAAACGTTTCCGATCCGGTCAATCAAGCGATTCTCACCGTCTCTGAAGACCGGCTTGCCGGTTTTCAAGAAGATCCGTTTGACGCAATCGCGCATCAGAGCGGCGTACCGGTCGATACGGTCATCGAGCGCATCGCCGCCATGCTGCGTTCCGGCGCGATCCGCCGCATCCGGCAGACGATGATGTCGACGAACCTCGCGAAGGGATCGCTCGTCGCATGGCAAGTGCCGCACGACCGGCTCGATGCGGCATTCGACTACATGTTCCAAGACGATCCGTTTTCGGGACACGTCGTTATTCGCACGACCGACAGTCAAACGCCCGGAAGCAACTATCGCCTTTGGACGACCCTGAAGGTTCCGCAAGGATACTCCATCGGCAAACATGCGGCATTGCTCGCACGCAAAGTCGGCGCCGAGCGTTTTCGGTTGATGCCCGCGAAGATCGTTTTTGCGCTCGGCGTCGGACATGTGCGCCGCAAAGGGATCGAACCGGGTGCCCGAGCCGATGTCATGGCGGAGCCGAAGAATACCGCAATCGTCGAACTCAGCGACCTCGAGTGGAACATATTGACATCGCTAAAACGTGAATTCGAACCGGAAGAGCTTCGGCGCGACCTCTGGTCGGCGCGTGCGTCGGAAGCCGGCGTTACGCTTGATGAGTTTTTCCGCGTCGCCCATAATCTTAACGCCCGCCGCGTCATCGGGCGCTTTTCAACATTTCTGGAACACGTGAAGCCCGTAAACAACGAGCGAGTGACCCGCTACAACGCGCTCTTTCACTGGGCAGTTCCGCTTGGTCGTGAGATGGATGCGGGCCGCGAGATCGGTCGTCACTTCATTATCACCCACGCCTATTGGCGCGAGGGCGGACCGGAATTCAAAGGCGTGAACATCATGGCCGTAGCTCACGGCATGGAGAAGCCGATGGTGCTCGCGCACAAGGCTGCGATCGACGGTCACCTGCGGGAAGCCGGAATTGATTTCGGTTATACGAACGTATTCTGGGGAGGACGCAGCGAGATCAAGCCTTCGGAGATTTCGCCCATGGCGTACCGCGATTTCTGCACTCGGCACGGCGTCGATCCCGTCACCATGCTTGCCGAACACGAAGATGAGGGAGAAAAACTCTGAAACTCTCGATGCGTAGCCTTGCGGCCGTGCTTGCCGCCCTAATAATCGCCGGATGCAGTAAGACCGGCGGCCCTGAAAATACCGGAGCGCACACGTGGTCGCGGCCCGGCGTCTTTCGTTTCGCCGAAGCGGGAGAACCTCGCAATCTCGTACCGGAGTTCGGATCGTCGTCGTATAGCGGCGACCTCTCGATGTTTATCTTCTCCTACGCGGTCCGTTACGACCAGAGTTCTAATCCGGTTCCAGACGCGGTGACCGAAGTCCCGACGGTGGAGAATGGAGATGTCAGCAAAGACGGCTTAACGCTAAAATACAGACTGCGGCGTAACATCAAATGGCACGACGGCGCGCAGTTGGACTGCAACGATCTCAAGTTCACGTGGCAAGTCATTATGAATCCGCACAATAACGTCAACACAACGGACGGGTTCAAAGACGTCCGCAGCATCGACTGCTCGGATAGGTTCGTTGCGGTGGTTCACATGCAGCGGCTCTATGCGCCGTATCTGCAGCAGCTATGGGGCGTAAACGGCAACGCGCCGATCCTTCCTCGGCATCTGCTCGGATCGCTCAACGACGATAAAGGCTCGATGAATACGGCCCCCTACCTAGGGAAGCCCGTCGGGAGCGGGCCGTTTTCTTTTGTATCGTGGCAGCGAGGTTCCCAGATCCGGCTCAAAGCATATCCGGATTTTTACTTCGGGAAGCCGAAGCTCAACGAAGTGATCTATCGCGTGATGCCCGACGAAAACACGATGGAGACGCAATTGCAGACGCACGAGATCGATATGGTCGCGCGCGGCTCCGCTATCAACTCTCAACGCTACCAGTCACTCGCAAACGACCACAACAACGGGCTGATTCTCGACGCGCTGCCGTCGTTTATCTATTCGCATATCGACTTCAATTTGCGCCATCCGATCGTGAACGATTTAGCGGTGCGAAGAGCGCTGGCTTATGCGACCAACCGGCCGGAAATATTGAATAAGGTTCTTCACGGCTTCGGTACGCTTGCCGATACCGATCAAAGCCCCGTGCTTTCGTGGGCGTATACCAATGACATCGTCAAATACCCGTACGATCCGGCTCGCGGACGTGCCCTGCTCGATGCCGATGGCTGGAAGACCGGACCGGACGGCGTACGCGCGAAGAACGGTCAACGGCTGGAGTTCAATCTAAGCACGCAGACGGAGAGCACGTACGGGCACGCGGTGCAGACCGTGCTGCAGCACGAATGGCGCGATGTCGGCGTGGCGGTCGACGTAAAGAACGCGCCGACGAATCAATTCTTCGATAACAATCCCGCGACGGGCGTGCTCCAAGGCGGTCACTACGACGCCGCCATATTCTCTTGGGTGGCGGCTGCCGATCCCGACGATAGCCCGCTCTATACGACGAAAAATTTCGCGCCGCAGGGCCAGAACAACTTGTTTTGGAGCAATCCCAAGGTGGACGCGGCCGCAGCTGCGGCACTCGGGACCCTCGACCGCAACAAGCGCAAAGCATACTACAAGATCGTGCAGCAACAGATGGCGCTCGACGTCCCGACAATTATCATGTATTTCTGGAAAGACATCTATCTGTATAATAACGACTTGAAAGGGTTTACGCCGTCCCCCGTCATCTCCGCATTCTGGAATCCGTGGGAGTATTCGATTTGAACAAAACGATCGCCGCGCTCGTTGTAGCGGCACTCTTGGCAACGGGCTGTTCGAAAGTATCGACCGGTGAATCGGGCGGCCGCCTCAACAGTTTCACGCAGCCGCACGTGCTCCGCTTCGCCGACGCCGGCGACGTAAATACGCTCAATCCGCATCTGGGCCAGTTCGCGGCGGTGGGACATATCTCGTCGCTTACGATGGCGTGGCTCGTTAAATTCGACCGGCATAACGAAGCTTATCCGGAGCTTGCGACCGCGGTTCCGACCCAGGCAAACGGCGGCGTCAGCAAGGACGGCCTTACGATCACCTATCATATCCGTCGCGGAGTAAAATGGGCCGATGGCGTCCCATTCGATGCCGACGATGTGGTGTTCTCAACGAACGTTGTGAACAATTTGGCAAACAACGAAGTCGGCCGTCTCGGTTGGGATCAGATCACGAAGATCGACGAGCCGGATAAATTCACCGTCGTTTACCATCTAAAGACACCGTACTCCCCATTCGTCGAAACGTTTTTTTCGACGGCGGGCGCAAACCCATGCATTCTCCCAAAACATCTTCTGGCAAAATATCCGAACATTAATAATATTCCGTACAACGCTAAGCCGATCGGGATTGGGCCGTTTAAAGTCGATCGCTGGGATCGTTCGCAGCAAGTTGTCCTGGTTGCTAATCCGCTCTACTTCCGTGGGCGGCCGAAGCTCGATAAAATCATCTATAAAATCATCCCGGATCGAAACACCGTGCTGGCTCAGCTTCAGTCCAAAGAGATCGATATGTGGGACCTTGCGACGGCCGCATATTACCCAAGGCTTCAGGCGCTCCCGGGATATGCGACGATCCTTCATCCGAGCTACTTTTGGGACCATCTCGATTTCAACACATCGCATCCGGGAATAAGCGATCCTATCGTACGTCAGGCGATGCGGATGAGTCTGGATCGCAAAGAACAGAACGACAAAATATCGCACTCGGTATTCGTGCTCTCGGAATCGCCGACCCCAATCGGCGCGCCCTACGAATTTAACGTTCCGTTGATCCCCTACGATCCCGATCGTGCCAACGCTATGCTGGACCGGGCGGGATGGAAACTCGGCGCAGATGGGGTTCGAGCCAAAAACGGCGTAAGATTATCGCTCAATCTCGCAACGACCGCCGGATCTCAAGACGCCGACAATCGCATCGAATTGTTCCGGTCGGATTGGAAGAAGATCGGGGTTCAGCTTTCCGTCCAACACTACCCGCCGGCGATGATGTTCGCACCGATTCAGGAGGGCGGAGTTGTGTACGGTAATAAATGGGACCTCATAGTCTTTGCATGGCAAAATGAGGCCATTGGCGACTATTCTCCGGCATTTGCATGCTCTGCGTTTCCGCCCAACGGGCAGAACGATTCGCGATGGTGCAATGCAACTGCGGATGCGGCCATTCATGCGCTGTTTGGCCATTACGAACAGTCGCTTCGAAATAAAGACGTGGCTACTTTCGTTCGTGAGCTCGTTGCGGATGCGCCCGTCGTGATACTCGATCAGCGCCAAGACATCTACACCGTCAACAAAGACCTAAAAAACTTCAACCCCAATTCGATCACGCCGTTCGACAACTTCATGGACGTCGATATTTAGCGGCTTAGCCAAGCACAAAACGCAAAGCAACAGCGAGGAGCCGGCAAGGGAAAGACTACGCAGCAGTGCCCATGCCGGCTCTTGACGTTCCAGACCCGTGCCGACTTGTTCGGCGTGCCAAATGTACGCCGCGCTTGCGCCGGGCGGAAGCGCGAACGGCCGCATGTCGTTGGGCCAGATCGGTGCCGGATGGTGAAGGCCGGCGTAGGCACCGATCGCGACGATGCCGCACGTCGCGACTGCAGCGCCGTACGAAAACACCGTCCGCTCGGACTGCCACGCGACAATTGCAGCGAGCGCAGCGAAGGCAAGGACGGCGTCTTGCGCGACCGCTCGGGGCTGCTGCGCGAAATCCAGCCAGTTCACGGCCGTAAGGCCGAAGGCGAGTACGACGATTGCCTGAGTCCGAGCTGGAAATCTGCGCGCGGCCCACAGTGCCGGGATAAACAGCAACACGAAGTTGTGCTCGTGCACGAACCCCGAGAGCAGCGGAAGCGCGCAGCACGCGATCCCGAAGCGTCGCTCCAAGCTTTGCGTTCGCGCGATGCCAAATACGGCCAAAACGAGAGCCGCAATCGCAATCGCAATACCGAACTGCACGGACAGCGCCCGCAAGCAGCCGAAGCCGAACAACACCGCCGCCGGCGTGTATTGAATCGCGATGAACCGCTCGGCTATCGCATGAGCCGTTAGAATGCGACCGTAGCCGATGGGCCAATCGAAGCCTAAATATGCCGCACCGGCGAGATAGAGCACCGGAAGCGAGATCGCGAAAGCGACGGCGCCGCGCTTCTTCCCGATTATGGGAAGCGATGCAAGGCCGACATTGGGCTGTACGGCGCAGCCGATAACGCCCAAGGCGGTCACGCCGGTCGAACGAGTTGCAGCGAAGAGCGCGATTGCGGCCGCTGCATAGGCGAGCAATGCCGGCTGGCCGAGCGAAATACCGCTCGTGATCGGCACGAAGGATAACGCGCAGAGCGACGCTACACATGCATCGCCGACTCCGGCCTTTCCGCAGCGTGCGACCGCAACCGCTATCGTCGCAGCGAGTGCAGCGCATAACACCACGAGCCAGAGTTTCGCCGCGCGCGCATAATCGATTCGCGCAAGCGCAGACCACAGCAGCAGTGCCGGTGGGGCTCCGACGAAGGGCAAGAGTTCCGGCCGGCTCACCTCCACGCCGGGTATCCGTTGCTCGTAGTGAAAAAGAGAGGCTGCGTACGGGTCCGAGTGTGCGTTCGTCGCGCTTCCAGCTGCATAATATGCTTCGAAATCGCGCATAGCGGGCCCGCGTTCGGAGGGCGAATGGATCGCGAGCAGCGCGACGCCGATGCACGCCGCAGCCGTAATGGCTAGAACGCGCCGCGTCACTCTTGCGCTGTTGTCGCGCCGCCGCGAAGGACGTAGATTGCCAGTCTCTCCGCCACGCCCTCGTTACCCATGGCGTATGCTACGCCGCCGGGAAAGCGCGCCTCGAACATTTCGCGATAGGCGCCGAGCGTTTCGCCCGCCTGCGAGAAACGGCCAAAGTGCTCCGGCAAACCGGTGAACGGGGATCCCAGCGAAAATTCACCGGGAGACAATCGAAAATACAAGTCCACGGGCTCGAGTTTCGGCGCGCGATCGACTCTTGGATAATAGAGTTCGGCCGACACCAACGAGTCCCGGCTATAAAATACGCTCAGAAATTCACGTTTGTTGCGCGAGCCGCGCACGCAGTATGTATGCCACCCGGCTGCCGGGTATTGAAACGCGATCCCGAGCTGTCTTTGAACATCGCGCCGCGTCGTTTTCGTTACGTCGAGTGCGAGGGATTCATTAAAGAGCGCGATCGGCTTATCGAAAGCCTCCGGCAAGCCTCGCGGCGCGCCTTTCGTGCGCTCGTAGAGTCCGGCGAGGATTTCGACGGCGCGCTGCATGGCGAAATCCGGAATCGGATCGTCGCTCATAAGCCGGGTGCGTTGGACGGAGCTGCTGCGTGCGCTTGTCCGAGAACGACGATGAGCGCCGCCATGGTTGCGAGATACCATAAGCTCACGCGCAGGCGCGCGCCATTCGTCATGTTAGCCGCACGCGGATCGACTTTGCCGCGAAACGCCGCAAGCATAGTCGGTATGCCGAGCAAAGCAATGAGCAGGACCATGAATACGGGCACGTGCAGGAACACGGCGGCGACGACAAACAGGACGATTCCCACGAGCCACATGCCGGGCCATACGGCGCCGATCACCCGCCCGCCGTCAAACGGCGGCACCGGGATCATGTTGAAGAGGTTCAAAAACGCGCTGATGCCCGCGCACGCATACCAAAAGGAGTCCCCGGTAAGCAAACCGGCAGCTTGGCATGCGCCCGCGAGCGCTAGTCCCGTGAGCGGCCCTGCAAGCGCGATGTATGCGTCTTGCTCTAAATCCGGTGCTATCGCGCCTTGCGTGTATGCCCCGAGCAGCGGAACGAATACGGGCAGACGGGCTTGCAGACCGTACGCCCGATACGCGAAGTAATGTCCCAATTCGTGCGCTGCGATCGCAAGCAGAATGACGACGCCCAGCCGCCATCCGAACAAAAGGACATAGAGCCACAGCGAAAGTAGAAAGGTCCAGCTTGCGGTCAGCAGCTTTAATCCGAAGATTGCAAATTTGAACTGCAGCAGAAAAAAGACGATTGCCTTGAGTTTTGCGCCGACGAGCAGCAACGTCGCCGCAATCGCTCCAATGCCGCGTGCCTTCGGCTTTTGCTTTTGTATTGCCGGATCGGGCGCCACGTATTCGCCTTCGATGGGATCGTGCTGGTTCACAAGAGAACCGTTCCCTCAATGGAAGCTCGACAACCTCCTCACATCGTGATCCTTGGCGGCGGCTTCGCCGGTATCGCCGTCGCGAGATCGCTCGAACGGCGGTTACGCCGCGATGAAGCGCGCGTAACGCTCGTAAGCCGCGAGAATTTTTCGCTCTTTACGCCGATGCTTCCGGAGGTAAGTTCCGGCGCGCTCGACGTTCGACACGTCGTTACGCCGATACGTTCGCAACTGCGCGATACCCGGTTCGTCTTAGCCGACGTGCGCGCACTCGACGTCGAGCATCGAAGGGTTGAAATCACGCACACGCTCACCGGCGTCGAGGACGCCGTTCCATACGATCACGCTGTGATCGCGCTTGGATCGACCACGTCGACATTTGGGCTTCCGGGCGTAGCGCAACGCGTCTTCGCCCTAAAAACGCTCGAAGATGCGGGCATTCTGCGCAATCGCATCGTGTGGCTGCTGGAGCTTGCGGACTCGATCCACGATCCCGTGCAACGCGCGCGCCTGCTGACGCTCGTGGTTGTCGGAGGCGGCTTCACGGGGGTGGAAGCAGCCGGCGAATTTGTCGATCTTTTTCGCAGCATCGTGCACTATTATCCGACGATCGAACTTTCGGAGATTCGATTAGTGCTGGTCGAGGGCGGCGCGACGTTACTGCCCGGCTTGCCGAAAAAAATGGGCGCGTACGCGAAAGACGCTTTACTGCAGCGCCGCGTTGAAATTCTTACCGGCGACGGCGTCGCAAGCGCCGACGACGATGGCCTCGTCTTACAGAGCGGAACGCGCATAACGACCGCGACGATCGTTTGGAGCGCCGGCATCATGCCGACACAGGCAATTGCGAAGACTCCGTTACCGCGGACCAAGCGCGGCGCGGTAATCGTCGACGAAGACCTCCGCGTAGCCGGTTTTACGGAGCTGTGGGCCGCGGGAGACTGCGCGGCGATCCCCGATGGAACGGGCGGCACGTATCCGGCGACGGCGCAGCACGCCATTCGCGAAGGCCCCGTGCTCGCCGGAAATATCGTCGCGACGTTACGCGAAGAACCGCTCGAGCGTTTTCGGTTTACGTCACTCGGTATGATGGCCTCGCTTGGAGCGCGCAAGGCGGTCGCGCAACTTCCGGGCAACCGCGTGCTGACCGGATTCTTCGCCTGGTTTCTTTGGCGCACGTACTATCTTTCGCGCCTTCCCGGGCTCGATCGCAAGTTCCGCGTTGCTTTCGACTGGACGCTGGAACTGCTTTTCCCGCGAGATATTGCGGAACTGCGCGTCTATACGCGCCACGCGCGGTCGAGCGCCGCTTCGGACGCCGGCATCGTTGCGCACGATGAGCCGGCAGCCCACGTGTAGAACGGCGTTCTATGGAACTGCGCGAACCGATCGAGCAACTGATCCGCGATCCACGCGAATTCACGCGGATGGTGCCGTTTCCGGATCCCGCGGAGATCCGTCTCTACGACGAGACCCTTCGCGACGGTGAGCAGATGCCCGGCATCTGCTACACGCCGCAGCAAAAACTCGAAATCGCAATTGCGATGGCGGATATCGGCGTCCATATTATGAGCGTGGGGTTCCCCGCTGCATCCGCAGGCGATCGCCGAACGCTTCAGCTCATCATGGAGGCGAAGCGGCGCGGCGAATTAACGGGCGTCGAAATCGTCGTGATGTGCCGCAGCAATCGCAAAGATATCGACATAACGATCGAGGCGCTACGCGAAGTCGGCATTGCGCCGTCGCAGGTGACGTTTTTTATTTTTACGAGCGGAAGCGATCTGCACCTGAAGTATAAAATCGGCAAAACGCTCCTGCGCTTCGAAGGCCGTGAAGAAAGCGAGTGGCTGGAACTGCCGCTTGACTTCTACCGGGATGCAAACGTCCGGCTTCAATGCGATGCCATTCGATACGCGCGCGAATCGGGCGTCGAACGGATCGAATTCGGAGCTGAAGACGGAAGTCGCGGCGACGTCGAGTATTTTATTTCGTATTTCCGCCGTGGCATCGAAGCCGGCGGAACGCGGCCGGCGTGGCCCGATACCGTCGGCTGCCTGACACCCGAGGCGATGCGATGGTACGGCACGCACATCGTGGATGCGATGCCGCAAGGGTTGCCGATGGTCGCGCACCTGCATAACGATTATGGCCTGGGAACAATCAACGCGATTACGGCAACATCGGCTGGATTCAAGGTTATCTCCGTTACCGCGAACGGCTACGGTGAACGCGCGGGCAACGTAAAACTTCATGAATACGTGGTGGCACTGCGCGTACTCTACGGCGTCGACCTACCCGGCTTCAAATACAACAAATTGCGCGAACTTGCGCGCTTTATGGAGCGGATGAGCGGCGTTCCCATGCAGCAGCACGAGCCGATTGTGGGATCGAAAGTATTCGCGCACGAGTCGGGAATCCACACGCATGGCGTGCTGATCGACCGGCGCATCTATGAGGCGGTTCCAAGCGAACTCGTGGGCGGGGAGACGAGCTTCGTATTCGGCAAGCATTCGGGCGTTGCGCTCGTGGAAGAGACGCTGCGCAAAGGACGCCATGCGCTTGCAGCCGCGGGCATCGAGTCGTCGTCAACGCTCGCCGCCGAAGTCACCGAAGAGATCAAGCGCCTGCGCGAAGAGCGCGCCGCTTCAAGCACCGGCGAAGAAACGATCGCGCTCTACGATACCGCCATGCGGCGGCTTTCGTTCTCTAAAGAAGACGTAATTGACATCGCAATCGCGCTGCACTCCGCTCGAACCGTCACCACTCGCTAAGTACAACGCAGAACAGGGAAGTTTCGCAAAAACAAAACTTTCCTATGCGGTGGCGGAGATGAAGAGATTCACTGCTGTTGCGCCTGAGTAAGGCCGCTACGGGCCGCTTCGAGCCCACTTTGTGCCGCAACGTTTCGCGGGTTTACGCGAAGCGCGCGTTCGTAGAGCGGGATGGCATCGCGGAATTTTCCGACGGTCAAATACATGTCGCCCAGCTGCGTGATCGCGACATCATCGCTTGGATGCGCGGCGATCCGTTCGCGCAGAGTCCGTAGCGCCACAATAACCGATGCCGGCGGGCCGCCGCCCTGTACTGCGTCCGCAGAATCGGCGCGCGTAACCCGGAGGTTTGATCCCCCTTGCGCAGTCGCTCCAAAGACCGAGCCCTTCACGCCGAAGCCTATCGCGATGAGATAACCCATCACGAGCAAGAACACGCCGCCGAAGACGACGACGATCGGTACGTAGATTCGCCGCGGCAGACCGCGTTGCGCAGGAGTAGTCACGAAGAGTCGTTGGACGAAGGGCGAAGCGAACCATTGTGATGCCCTCCGAAGCAGACCTCCAGTTGCTTTTCGCTCGGCTGAATTACCGGCATTTCAACGGTGAGGTACCGGATTGCCGGATTCGTTACAACGCGCGTTTCTCGAATTCGGCCGGCCGCATAACGTACGGCGCGTACCCGCTGCTTATCGAACTTTCGCCGAAGCACTTCCAGCGATACCCCGAAGCGCTCGATGAGACGCTGTTGCACGAGATGATCCATGCCTGGTGTTTCGCCCGGTGGCACGATACGGGTCACGGCGCACGATTCAAGAAAAAACTTCGCGAATGCGGTTTGACATCGATCTACCACGATCTCGGTAATGTCGCGCCGCGTGCCGAGGCGGGGAGACGCTACATTTTGCGATGCGAGCAGTGTTCGTTCGAAGTCCTGCGCCGCAAGCGGCCGGGCAAGGCGGCAAGCTGTCCGCACTGCAACAAACGTCGATTCGATCCTCGCTTCCCGCTCACGATCTTGGAGATTACTGCCGTAGAGCGGCGCGGCACGACGGTCGATGGACTGCGAGCCGCTCAGAAGGGCGCATCCGGCTGCGAGTAATGCGACACAAGTCCGGGCTGAATGAAGCGAAGAAGGTTGAAGATAGGCAACGATGACGACTGCAAACACGACGACAAACGGTACCCCCAAGATTCGTATCGAAACGGACTCGATGGGGAAGATCGACGTCCCCGCCGACCGATATTTTGGCGCGCAATCGGCGCGCTCGCTCATTCATTTCGACATCGGGGAGGGCCGGTGGCCGCGCGACGTCATGCCGTTCCAGGTGATTCGCGCGATGGCCCGATTGAAGAAGGCCGCCGCGCTGGTCAATCGCGATCTCGGTAAGCTCGACGACGAGAAAACGAAACTGATAGCCGCCGCCGCCGACGAAGTCATCGCAGGAACATTGAACGAGCATTTCCCGCTGCGCATTTGGCAAACCGGATCGGGCACGCAGACCAACATGAACGTAAACGAAGTCATCTCCAACCGCGCGATCGAGATATCCGGCGGCGAGATGGGGTCGAAGAAGCCGGTCCACCCAAACGATCACGTCAACATGTCGCAGTCTTCGAACGATACGTTTCCGACGGCGATGCACATGGCGGCTGCCGAGGCTGTCGTGGAGATGCTGCCCGCGGTTACGCGGCTGCGCGACGCACTCGAAGAGAAAGCGGAGCGATGGAAAGACATCGTTAAGGTCGGGCGGACTCATCTCCAAGACGCTACACCGCTGACGCTCGGGCAAGAGTTTTCCGGCTACGTGAGCCAGCTCGACCGCGCCACGGTTGCGATTAACGAAGCGCTCAATCACATTTACGACTTAGCGATCGGCGGCACGGCCGTCGGGACGGGTCTGAACGCTCATCCCGAATTTGGCGAGCGAATGGCGCATAAGCTCGCCGAGCTGACCGGTTTGCCGTTCCGCTCGCATCCGAACAAATTCGCCGCGCTGTCGTCGCACGACGATTTTGTCTTCGCATCCGGTTCGCTCAAGATGCTGGGCGCTGCGCTGATGAAAATAGCGAACGACATCCGCTGGCTCGCGTCCGGCCCCCGCGCCGGAATCGGCGAACTCACGCTGCCCGAGAACGAACCGGGCAGTTCGATCATGCCGGGAAAAGTGAACCCCACGCAGTCCGAAGCGATGACGATGGTGGTCGCACAAGTCTACGGCAACGATCTGGCGATCAGTTTCGGCGCTTCGCAGGGAAACTTCGAACTCAACGTATTTAACCCGGTGATGATCGCGAACTTCTTGCACAGCTGTCATTTGTTGCGCGATACCTGCACGATGTTCCGCGAGCATGCCGTCGAGGGGCTCGCCGCCAACGAAGAACAGATCGCGAAATATCTGAGCCAATCGCTGATGACCGTCACCGCGCTTTCTCCCAAGATCGGCTACGATAAGGCCGCCGAGATCGCCAAACACGCGCATCACAAAGGCTCAACGCTTAAGGACGCAGCACTGGAACTCGGCTACGTCAGCTCCGAAGATTTCGATCGCTTCGTCGTGCCGAAAGAAATGACGTATCCGAAATAGGTACGAGCAGGGTGCTCAAAACTTACCTCGACGGTCGTGGGAGTTTTTCGGCACCCTGCTAAATACCCGAAATTCCGGATAGTGGCCGATCGGTCGCGTGGAGGACGGAATACTCAAGCGAATTTTACTGGCGGGCGTGGCTGCCTTAGGCGTGGTTTCGTTGGTGTCGTGCGCATCCCCGACATCGGTTTCTCAATCTTCCGCAACCGCGGGAGGCGCTGCCGGTCGATCCTCGATATTGCCGCCTGCCGTGTTGCTGCAACGCGGCTGCTATAAGGGCAGCGGCATGACGTATGCGACAAAGGCAACGGTGACGTTCTACGGGTGGCCCGACAATTCTCCGCCGGGAAACGCGATCGCCCATCCCGTGATCCACCAAGTCGCGTCAGGCGACGGCTCGTACTGCGACCCTACGACGTTCGCAACCGAACCCACACGTGCGGAAAATAAGAAAATTCCGTACGGCACCCGAATCTACGTGCCGTATATGCAAAAATATTTCATTCGGGAAGACGACTGCACGCGTTCCGGGCCGCAGGGACTCGGCTGTAAAGGCCTCTGGTTTGATCTGTGGATTGGCGGCGACCGGAACTCCAACTTCGGCGCGGTTATCAGATGCGAGAATAAACTAACGCAAAACAATTCCGTGCCGGTTATCATCAATCCGCCGGACAACGAACCCGTAGCTTGGAAGGGGTCGATCTACAACGACACCCCGCCGCCCGATGGGTCCTGCAACGTCCCCGTCGGTCAAGCGTTGTAACAGCCGGTTTCTCGTCTCGGAAACGATTGCTCTGCGGCTGGGAGCGTGCTCGTTTGCGCTTGCGGCGCTGCTGGTAGCGTCAACTCTCAACGCAGCGTCTGCGGACTATACGACATTCCATTTTGACAACGCACGCGATGGCTGGAACGACCGCGAGACCGCGCTAAACCAAAGCACGGCGTCGCGAATTACGCAAGTCGCGCACTATGTGTTGGATGGGGAGGTCGACGCTCAGCCGTTGTACCTGCATGGGCGGCACATTGCGGGAAAGATTTCACGCACGAACATCGCGTATGTCGTGACCGAAAACGACTCGGTCTACGCGATCGCGCCGCAAGGCGGCATCGTATGGAAGGCAAACTTCGGCGCCCCGGTTCCTACCCGGTACGTTGCAAATTGCATGGCGACCGCGCCGACCATCGGTATTCAAGGAACGCCCGTCATCGATACGTCATCGGACACGATGTATTTCGTCGCATTCACGCTAAGTGGCGGCGTACCGAAGTATACGCTTCATGCTGTTTCACCGGAAAACGGCGTCGATAAAGAAACCATGGACATGTCGCCCGCCGTTGGTGATACTTCGGCGCATCGGCAGCGCGCCGGGCTCCTGTTGGCAAACGGCAAAATTTACGTTGCATTCGGCGGATTCTGCGATCGTCGCGCCGACGTCTCGTATGGGCGCGTGCTGGCGTACGATGCGAGAACGCTTGCGCTCGTCGACCGCTTCGCCACGACGGCGTCCCCGGCTTGCGGAAGCTTTCATTTCGGGACGATCTGGGCGCTCGGCTTTGCGCCCGCCGCAGACCGCAGGGGAAGTGTTTACTTCGCAACCGGGAACGGCTGCATCGACTATTCACGCGTGCGAAACGGAGGGTACAGCGACGCCGTTCTGCGGCTGACGCCTACGCTGCGGCTAGCGAGTACGCACACCGCACTCTTCGCACCTTGCGGTGCACGTATGGAAAACGTTCACGATCAAGAGATTGGCTCCGGCGGCGTTGCGCTGGTGAGCGGAACGCGCTTTGCAATCGCGGGCGGAAAGACCGGCGTAACCTACGTACTCGACCGGATGAATCTAGGCGGCTTCCACGTCCCGTGTCCCGATCGCGTCGCATACGAATCGCAAACGAATTGGGGTCTTTGGGGAGGTCCCGTGACGTGGCAACGAGGCCACGATCATTACGTAGCCATACCGGGCACGGGCCCGCACGGCGTGCGCGTTTACGCACTCGATGCGTCTACCGGAGCGTTGTCGCTGCGTAGTCAAACCGGCGTTCGGCTCTATAACGGCGGCGAGTCCGTGGTGCTTACCTCCGATGGGAAAACCAGCGGCACATCGGAAGTGCTGTGGGCGCTGACGCGGCCGACCACCGGCGTTATGTACTTGCAGGCCTACAATCCCTCGGAGCCTTCGAAGCCGCTGATCTCCGTCGCAGCCGGCTCGTGGGGTAACGAATTCGGGTACGCCGGGGTAAGCCCGACCGTAGTTGACGGGTACGTTTTCGTCGCATCCAATAAAGAACTCACCGTGTGGGCCTGTTGCAATCGCACCGTTACCGCACGCGATCCGGTTTCGCGGTTCGTCACCATTGCGCTCATTGCGCTAGCAGGCGCCGCTTTGTTCGGAATCATTCGGAGACGTGGCACTTCGAAACCAGTTTAACGCGCCGTTAAAATGCTTACCCTTCGACGGTATTGAGACAGTCGTGGCCGTTTGCACAGAGACGCATAATGCGTACGGCGGCGGAGCCGTTTTCACGTACATCACGCCATAATGAAGCTTATGGGCAGGGGCCGCGCTTGGTAAAGGTGGCGTGAGAAGTGTGCTTCCACAAGCAAGCAGCGACGCAGAATAACACACCTAAAAGATAATTCGCTGATACTTTGTTTAGATCAAGGGGCCGGCGTCCGAAGTTTGCTTTAGAGCAAATGAGGACCGAGGCGACGCCGGGATAAGTATCAGCGAACTAGTTCGGGCGGATGAAAGAGGCCACGTACATCCATCCCAGTCCGTCGGTAAGGCGCGATGCAGCACCGAAGACTGCCGGTCGGTCGTCTTCGAGCAAATAGATCATCCAGTCTTCGATTTGACTGGCGCGGTTCGGTTCGGGAACTTTTGTGCGATCTTTCATAATCTCCAACCACCCGCAAACGGCTTGCCCTTAAATCATCGGATGTTCCTTGGGGATAGCTGCTTTCGCCGTGGGCCGGATGGCCCAATAACCTTAAAATCTTTACCGTCGTCTCATTTTACGGTCGAATGCCTGCTTCCGTATCGTTAACTAATGAGGGATTCGATCGCGTCGTGCGCGTGTCTGAGCGCTTTGAGTACCGAGGCGTTGAATTGGTCTTGCGTGTCGGTTTCTTCGTCGGCGCTATCCATCAACTCTTGGAACGAGCGCGCCGCTTCCTGACACTGATGCTTCATTTCGGTGAGATGTTCTGTTGTCGTCATGGCGCTGTGCCTTCAACGAGCGTGCGGTCACGCCCCTTATTTGCTATAGAACCTTATGCGTTAACGCGGCCGATGTACCGGCGATCGCGTGTATCGATGCGAATTAGATCGTTCTGATTGACGAAGAGCGGCACGTTGACCGTTGCGCCGGTTTCTAATTTGGCCGGCTTTCCGGTGTTGGTCGCCGTGTCGCCTTTGAATCCGGGGTCCGTTTCGACGATGCGCAGTTCGACGTGCGGCGGAAGTTCGACGCCGATTGGGACACCTTCGTGAATTTGCACGTCAACCACCATGCCGTCTTTGAGGAAGTCCGCCGGATCGCCGATCAGATCTCGCTGCATGGTGAAATTTTCAAACGATTCTTGATCCATGAAATGGAAGCCGTCGGCGTCGTTGTAGAGCATCTGCATCTGCCGGTTTTCCACCGTCGCTCGCTCCAGTTTCTCTCCGGCGCGAAAGGTCCGCTCGAGCGTCGTTCCGGTTTTTACATTTTTGAGTCTCGTGCGCACGAACGCTGCGCCCTTGCCGGGCTTTACGTGCAAGAACTCGATGACGGTCCAAAGGTTCCCGTCCACGATGACGGTGACGCCGTTACGGAGATCGTTTGACGAAATCATGACCCGGCCAACTACGGGCCGAACCGGGAGAAGCCCTCGTTGCGAGAGATCGCGGAAAGCTACTCTTCTCTTTCTCGAGCTTTGCGAAAGAGCCGGATCCTATTTTCGGTACCCCCTTTTAACCGAGCTACGTTCTCTCT
Source organism: Vulcanimicrobiota bacterium (assembly GCA_030854045.1). Classification (GTDB taxonomy): domain Bacteria; phylum Vulcanimicrobiota; class Vulcanimicrobiia; order Vulcanimicrobiales; family Vulcanimicrobiaceae; genus JALYTY01. Next base: position 33,378 of record JALYTY010000041.1, read on the forward strand.
ATGGGTCCACAGAATAAACGCAGCAGCGAATATGCCGTAGGCCGCTTCGGCGAGCGAGCGGCTAAAAATCCACAATGCAACCGGAGCGACGATATTCGCGAGCATCGATCCAACGGAGGAATACTGCGTGATCGCAAGTGCTCCGGCAGCATACGCGAGCACGACGACGATGCCGGCCTTCCAACTCAATGCGAAGATAGCTCCGATCGACGTCGCAACACCCTTGCCGCCTTTCCACCCAAGCCATGGCGAAAAACAATGCCCGAGGACTGCGGCCGCCGCTCCTATTGAAGCGATAACCGCGGCGATATCCCAAGCGCCTGCCTTGCCGGCGAGCACGACGAACGGCAGCAACGTCGGCAGAAATCCCTTTGCAGCGTCGAGCAGCAGAACGGCGATCGCGCCGCCCTTCCCAAGGGTTCGAAGCGCGTTCATCGCGCCGATGTTCCCCGAACCTTGCGTTCGGATATCGGTGCGATAAACAAAACGTCCGATGAGATAACCGAACGGTATCGATCCTACGACGAACGCGCCAAGTGTGAAGAGCGCCGTAGCAGCAACGAGCATCGCCGGTACAACCACGGTTACGTTTCGCGTTCCGCGCCTTCACGCCGCGAGCGGAACTCCAACGTCAGCGGCACGCCTTCGAAATCATACTGCTGCCGAATCGTGTTTTCGATAAAGCGTTTATACGAAGACTGCACGAGGTCGGGATCGTTGCAGTGAAATACAAAGAGCGGCGGATGCACGCCCGGCTGCGATGCAAAAAGAATCTTGAAGAGCTTGCCGTGCATCGATGGGGCCGGATGCGCGAGTACCGCATCGCGGATCAGTACGTTGAGCGCTGCGGTCGGTACGCGGCGGTCTAAATTTGCCGCGACGCGGTTTACGACCGGCATCAGGCTGCCTAAGCGGCGTTTTGTCTTTGCCGACAGGAACGTAATAGGAGCGAAACGCGCGAACGGAACCAGATCGTGAATAACGTTCGTAAGCTCTCCCTGGCTGTATTCCCCTTGTTGCTCGCGCGCTAAGTCCCACTTGTTTCCGATAATGATCAGCCCTTTGCGCTCTTCGATCGCAATTCCCAGAAGGCGGCGATCTTGTACCGTAAGGCCGACCATCGAATCGAAGACGAGCATCGCGATGTCGCAGCGAGCGATCGCCTTGAGAGAGCGAAGGGCGGCATAATACTCGATTGCACCGTGTGCTTCAGGTTTTTTATTTACGCCCGCGGTGTCGATTAGGCGAAGAGTTCGGTCTTGATATCGCAGAATCGTATCGACGGCATCCCGCGTCGTGCCCGGCAGGTCCGAAACGATGGCGCGCTCTTCACCCAGCATCGCATTGAGCAAAGAAGATTTGCCGACATTGGGCCGGCCGATGATTGCGAGTGCGAGCTCGCCCTCCAGCGATGCGTTCGGTGCTTCCGGCGGAAGCAGTTCGACGACTCGATCGAGGAGGTCGCCCGTACCCTCCCCGTGTATCGCGGAGACGGCAACCGGCTCTCCGAAGCCCAGTCGTGAAAACTCCCCGTGAATCGATCGCAGCGCGTTTGGCGATTCGCATTTGTTCGCAACGAGAACGATCCGGCGGCGCGTGCCGCGCAGTATTTGGGCGACGTCTTCATCGAGGGGATTGAGGCCGGTTTGTGCGTCAACGACGAAGACGATGACGCCCGCTTCGTGAGCCGCCGCCTCGGCCTGCCGTCTGGTGGCCTCGGCGAATGCATCGCCGTGCGCTGCGTCGGCGTCCGGATCGATTCCCGCCGTGTCGACCATGCTGAAGGTCCGGCCGCGCCACTCGCAAAGCGCATAGAGGCGGTCGCGGGTTACGCCCGGCGTATCCTCGACGATGGCAAGCCTTTGACCGATCAGGCGGTTAAAAAGGGCGCTCTTTCCGACATTTGGCCGGCCGACGACTGCGACAGTCACCGGGCGAAGGGAGCCGGTTGCGGCAACTGCGTTTTCTTGCACGGAAGACGTACATTCTAAGCGGCCGCTCCGCTCACCCATCGAGTCGGAAGAAACGTTGCGTCTCGGCGCGAAAGGCTCCCTTCGCAAAGCAACTATGCCTAATATTTATATCGAAACGTTCGGCTGCCAAATGAACGAAGCCGATTCACAATACATTGCCGATCGTGCCTACTCCGCCGGTTACGCGATTGCGAGCCGCCCCGAAGAAGCAAACGTGCTCGTGCTCAACACGTGCACCGTGCGCGATAATGCCGAACGGCGCGCATATGGCCGAATGGGACACTTCAAATCGCTGATGGACGCGGATCCGAGCGTACGGCTCGTTGTGATGGGATGCCTTGCCGAGCAAGATCGCGATCGAATGCAACGGCTCGCGCCGCACGTTGACGCCGTGTTCGGAACGAGCGAACTCGTGCAGCTAGGGAACCAGCTCGAGGCATGGGCTCCAAACTTCGGCGACATCGATTTTACGGACGAACGAGCACTGCTGGAGCCGCTCGGCGGTTCGCCCGATGCGGTTATCGACGCGTTTTCGCACCTTCGCGCATTCGTTACGGTGCAGCGCGGCTGCTCGTACTATTGCACGTTCTGCATCGTTCCGCGCGTTCGCGGGCGCTTCGATCACCGCCCGCTGCACGAGATCGTTTCGGATGTTCGCGGGCATATCGCAAATGGGGCGCGCGAGGTTATGCTCGTGGGACAGACCGTCAACGCCTGGACCGATGCGCAGTCGGGCGACGACTTCGGAGATCTGTGCCGCGTCGTCGGAGCGCTTCCCGGTCTGGAACGTTTATCGTTCATCTCACCGCACCCGAAGGACTTCACGGAAAAGATTATCGCGGATCTCGCCGCCGTTCCACAGCTCAACGCACGCATGCATCTGCCGCTGCAATCGGCGAGCAACGCGATGCTGCGGCGCATGAACCGCAAATACACGATCGAACAATTTCGCGAGAAAGTCGCATTAACTCGCGCGTATTTGCCCCAGTGGGCCATTTCGACCGACGTCATCGTCGGCTTCCCGGGTGAAACGGACGCAGACTTTGAGGCGACGTTGGATTACGTCGGAGAAAACGTTTTTTCTAACGCTTACATGTTCGTGTACTCCATTCGGCGCGGAACGCCGGCAGCCCACTGGCCGCAGGTCGCGCCCGAGGTATCGAGCGCGCGCTTTAAACGACTGCTCGCTGCGCAGAACGATGCCTCGCGGGCCTATCACGATCGAAAGATCGGCACGATCGTCCGCGCGCTCGTACAAGGCGAATCAAAAAAAGATACGTCGAAACTCGCGGCCAAGACAATCGACAACGTTACGATCGTTGCGCCGAAGCCTCCGGATTACAGCGCGCAGCGGTACGCGGCGGAGCCGTGGCTCGACATCATCGTACGCGACGCCCATGTGTGGGGCGGTAGCGGCACGATCGTGCGACGCGGGGAGCGCTTTGGTGATGCGTCGCGCGCCGTCGCGGCGCCGGTCCTTTCACTGCTGTAGTGTCCAAATACTCGCCCATGCTCGAGCAGTACTTCGGGATGAAGGCGCGTCATCCCGACGCATTGCTGCTCTCGCGCGTCGGCGATTTCTACGAGGCGTATGGCGGCGATGCGGAGACCGTAGCGAGGGCACTGCAGATCGCCTTAACGAGCAAAGAAGCGGGTGCCGGTCAGCGTGTTTCCATGGCCGGGGTGCCGCATCACGCACTCGGCGGATACCTCGTAAAACTGGTGCAACAGCGCTTCGTCGTTGCGCTCGCGGAGCAGCTTGAGGCGCCGATCCCGAACAAACTGGTTCGCAGGGACGTCGTACGAATCGTAACGCCCGGTACTCTGATCGAAGATCAGTTGCTCGACGGCAAGCAAAGTAACTATCTCGCCGCATTGACCGCCGTCTCCGATACGTTTGCCGTCGCATATGCCGATGTGTCGACCGGCCGCTGTGCCGTTACCGCTATCTCCGGTGAAAGCGCATACGAGGAAGTTATTGCGGAGTTGGGTCGCATCGCACCGGCGGAGATAATTGCCGACATACCCGCCGGCGTTCGCGCCGGCTTAGTTCCCGCAATCGAAGCACTCGGCGCGAGGATTGCTTCCCCGTCGCTCGGGTTAGTCGAATCGCGTCACCGCCCCGGAATCGACGGATTCTCCATGGACGAATCGACCGCGATGCATCGCGCGGTCGACGCGCTCGGTGCGTTTGTGAAGCGGACCGGTGTGGGAAACAACGACGGCGGTCTGGGCGAAGCGCAGTTCTATCGCTGCCAAAGCTTCGTTGCAATCGATGCGGCGACGCGCAAACACTTAGAGCTGACCCGCGCGCAGGGCGCGAATCCGCGCGCGACCTTACTCGCTACGCTCGACCGCTGCGAGACGGCGATGGGTTCGCGTATGCTCGGCCGCTGGATACTCGCTCCCTTGATCGACGCGGAGGCAATCGCGATCCGGCAAGATGCAATCGCGGGCGCAATCGACGAACACGCGCGGCGCGAAGCGATGCGCGCAATTCTACGAGGTTGTTTCGATCTTGAGCGTATCGCGCAAAAGGTTCGCTTTCGCAGGGCGGCGCCGCGCGATCTCGCCTCTTTACGGCGAACGCTTAACGTGCTCCAAGAGCTTCCGGCCGCCGCGCCCGAAGCGTTACGGGCGGTGCTGGAAGACGTCGCCGGCTTCGATGACGTGCTCGCCGATCTCGTTCGTTCCCTTATCGAGGAGCCTCCCGCGTTACTTTCCGAGGGGGGCGTCATGCAAGCGCAATGCGATCCCGAACTCGCGGAATGCGTCGCGTTACGCAGCGATGCGCGGACGAAGCTCTCCGAACTCGAAGAACGCGAACGCGAGCGCACGGGTATACGCTCCCTTAAAATCAAGTTTGCGAGCGCCTTCGGCTATGCGATAGAAGTGAGCAAGGCCTCCGCGTCGGCAGTTCCCCCGGACTACGTTCGCAAGCAAACTCTGACGACGGGCGAGCGATTCATTACGCCGGAACTCAAGGAACTAGAAGTCGCGATTGCATCGGCTCAGTCTCGCCAGCATCGTCTAGAGTTGCGACTTTATGAAGAACTCGTCGAACGAATCGCCGTCCGTTCGCAGGACCTGCTTTCGGCGGCAGAAGCGATCGCAAAAGTGGACGTCTATTGTGCGCTCGCACAGTGTGCTGCCGAGCGCGGTTACGTGCGGCCGCACTTCAGCGGCGATAGCATCGTGTCGATTCAAGACGGCCGACATCCGGTTATGGAGGCAACGCTTCACACCAACTTCGTCCCAAATGACGTTAATCTGAGAGAGGCCGAACATCGCTTTGTCCTGCTGACGGGTCCCAATATGGGCGGAAAATCGACGTACCTTCGTCAAGCCGGACTGCTCGCGATAATGGCGCAGATCGGATCGTTCGTTCCGGCAAGAGCGATGCGCCTCGGCATCGTCGACCGCATCTTCACGCGCATCGGCGCGGGCGACGATCTCGCCTCCGGGCAATCAACTTTCTATATGGAAATGGCCGAAGCCGCAAACATCTTGCGCCGCAGCACCCGGCGATCGTTACTGCTCATCGATGAAATCGGCCGCGGTACCGGCACGATCGACGGTCTTTCGATCGCGCAAGCGATCTGCGAATTTCTGACCGGGTTGAGCGAACGCTCGCCCATGGTGTTGTTCGCTACGCATTTCCACGAACTGTGCGCGCTTGCCGCTCATTCGAAGCTCGTCGCGAACTATCACATCACGGCCGTTGAAAATACGAGCCGGGACGGCGCTCCGGTGTTTTCGCATCGCGTGCAGCCGGGCAGCTCGTCGCGCTCCTTCGGCATCGAAGTTGCCAAAATGGCCGGGTTGCCCGATGCGGTCGTGGAACGCGCTGCGGAGATTGCCGACGCCCTGGCGGGTAAAGCCGATGTCGAAGAGCAGGTGCCGCTGCGCAAACGACTTTCGCATGCCTCCGCGGGACTCCAGCTTTCGCTTCTGAACTCGGATTGAGCCGGCGGACATGACGCTTCGTCTCGACCATGCCGCGCCGGTTTTGGCGGCTGTCAATTACGATAAATCGCTCGCCTTTTTTAAATCGCTCGGTTTCGACATCACCGAGTATGACCGATACGCGGTGATGCGTCTTGGAGGTGCCGATATTCATCTGCAGGCCACGAAAAATCGCGCGCAAAGCGAGAACTCGGTGTGCTATCTCTACGTGAGCGACGTGGATATATTTTATTCGATCGCTCTCTCGCGCGGGGCTGTGTCGCAGCAGGCGCCGACCGAACGGCAGTGGGGATTGCGCGAATGCGCGATCGTCGAGCCGTCCGGTATTTTACTGCGCGTGGGGACCCCGCGAAAATCAGTGCGGCGCAAATAACGGCTATGGCACCGATTCGGCGGTTGGATCCCGTAACGGTCGGACAGATCGCGGCCGGAGAAGTGATCGAACGCCCGCAATCGATCGTGAAAGAATTGGTGGAAAACGCTATCGATGCCGCCGCTTCCCACGTCGACGTATCGATCGAGCGCGGTGGTTTGGAATTGATTGAAATCCGAGATGACGGCCGCGGAATAGCATCGTCGGAACTAGCCCTTGCGGTAGAGCGGCATGCGACGAGCAAACTCGTCGCGGCAGAAGATCTCGAATCCATTGCCACGCTTGGGTTTCGCGGAGAAGGCCTCGCCTCGATTGCGGCCATAGCGCGGGTCGAGGTGCTCTCCCGCACGGCGGAGACGCAGATTGGGTATCGGATATTGGCGCACAGCGAACGGGCGGGGCTCGTAGAACCGGCCGCTGCGGCGCAAGGAACCTGCATACAAATCACGCGGCTCTTCGAAAATGTTCCGGTTCGGCGCGAATATCTCAAATCGGTCGCTGCCGAATTCAATCGTATCTCGGCATGGCTCTCGACGTTCGCACTAGCGTATCCGCACGTTCGATTCACATTGCGGCATGATGGTAAGGACGTTTGGGCGATGCCGTCGACCGGTAACGAACGAGAGCGGCTGGCCATGGTCTTTGGGAAAGATGCCGCCGCGGCGCTCGTGCCGCTCGGGACTTCCGCCGCTCGAATGCTGGACGGAGATATTCGCGGATGGGTAAGCGCGCCCGGAAACGACCGTGGCGACCGTCGGATGCAGGTGCTTTTTGTCAATGGGAGGCTGCTGCAAAGCTCGCTGCTTGCCGGCGCCTGGATCGCGGGTTACTCGACCTTTACGATGAGCGGGCGCTATCCCTACGGCGTGCTGATGCTCGAACTGCCGCCCCGGCACGTCGATCCAAACGTCCATCCAACGAAGAGCGACGTACGATTGCGTTACGGAAATCAAGTATTCGAAGCGGTGCATCGCGCCATTGCAGCCACGTTGCGCGCGCACGCGATGGAGCGGTTTTCGGCTGCAACGATGACGCCGTTTTCCATTGCGCCCGACGGGATCGATCCGTCTCTTCATGCGATGCAGTCGCTCTTCGAGAACGCATCGGGCGGTGCAGACGATGTTCCGGCTGCGCGCTTACGCGTACTCGCGCAGCTGCAGCGTACGTTCATTTTGGCTAGCGACGGAGACGGCATTCTGCTCGTCGACCAGCATGCCGCGCACGAGCGAATCGCGTATGAATCGATTGCCTCCGCCGCGCAGGAGCAGACGCCGAGCGAACCGTTGCTCGTGCCGGTCACGATCGAGTTGGACGGTACGCAGAGCGCGACACTCGAGCGCGTTACCGACATTCTTCGGGAAGGCGGTCTGGATATAGAAGCTTTCGGCGAGCGCACCTTCCGCATCCGCGCAACGCCCGCCGGATATGGCGCTCGACCTTTCGATCTGCGCGGATTTATCGAAGACCTGAGTACCGAGCCGAAATTCCGCGACGTGCGCGAGCGGGTTTGGGCGTCGCTTGCCTGCCATTCCGTTACGGTGGCGGGAGAACGGCTGGAAACGCAAGAGATGAGCGCGCTCGTGGACCGGTTGCAAGTTTGTGCGAACCCCATGCATTGCCCGCACGGCCGACCCACCATGGTTAGACTAGACGCGCGAGATATCGCAAAAATGTTCAAACGCGCGTAGGGCGAGACGCGACATGCACGACACGGTTCTTATTTTAGCGGGCGCTACCGCTTCGGGAAAGACGGAACTCGCGATAGAAATTGCCGTGCGCGCGAACGCCGAGATAATAAATGCCGATTCCCGCCAGATCTATCGCGGGATGCCCGTTGGCACGGCGGCTCCCTCGCAAGCGCAGAGGGCGGCGGTCCCGCATCATCTCTTTGGATTTCTCGATCCCGCGCAACGCTATTCGGCGGCGCGCTATGCATCCGATGCAACGGCCATCGTGAAGGACATTCATGCACGCGGCCGCCGTGCGATCGTCGTAGGAGGTAGCGGCTTCTACATTCGAGCGTTGACCGGGTCGGTCGAGCTCGCACCGCAGTACGACGAAGGCCTACGCAAAAGGCTCGCGTGCGAGGCGGCAATTCACGAACCATCGTTTCTCCATGCCTGGCTCGCATTGCGCGATCCGGTCCGAGCGCGCGCGGTCGATGTGAACGATACATACCGCGTCACGCGCGCGCTCGAAATTGCGCTTGCGTCGTCGCACACCTCGCCGCGCGATGGCGATCTAGCTACGCTGCGCAGCGAAGCTATTCCGTTCTATGCGACGTTCCTCGACGTGCCCCTGGACGAGCTAGATGCCCGCATCGCGCGCCGCGCTACGGAAATGATCGAATCGGGATTGCTTGAAGAAGCCGAGCGTATCGGCGACCGCGCGGTAGCCGCAAATGCCGTGGGTTACCCGCAGGCGCTCGCATACCGCGTGGGATGGTGCACGCGTGAAGAACTTCACGCATCGCTCGCGCGCGCGACGCGTCGCTACGCGCGACGTCAACGTTCGTGGTTTCGTCACGAAACGGGCATCGAGCATGCCGGCCGCGAGCAGTTCCAAGCAATTGCAAGGGAAAAACTCGACTGGTTGTAAAGCGTGGTCCATGCCCGCACGCCTTCAAGACGTCTATGTCGCCGATTGCAAGAAAAAAAGCGTGGCGATCGCGATATCGCTATCGTGAGCGCGGGCGTGAGGCTAAGCAAAATGCACGGAGCGCTCAACGATTTTATCGTAGTCGACAGCCGCGCTAACCCGCTTCCACGGCCCGGTGATTTCGCGAAGTTTGCCTGCGATCGCCGCGCCGGGATAGGGGCGGACGGCGTCCTTGTAATCGGACCGAGCGCATCGGCCGATGTTACGATGCGCGTTCTCAATGCCGACGGCAGCGAGGCGGAAATGTGCGGCAACGGAGTTCGCTGCATCGCCCGTTACGTCGACGCACTTCGCGCTGGCGAAAACCCTGCGAGCGGAGCGCGGAGAGACGATTGTTCGATACAAACCATTGCAGGTCGAATTTATACTACGATCGTCGAGCGCGGCGAAATATACCGCGTTCGCGTAAACATGGGCGCACCAAGCGTGCGGCACGCCCGCACGTCTTCCGATGGCGCTGCGGTCGTGTCGGTCGGCAATCCGCATATCGTGCGGTTCGAACGCGCGCTCGACGACGTAGACATCGCTCGGTACGGGGAAGCGATGCAACGCGATACGGCTTTCCCGCGTGGGATCAACGTGCACGTCGCCGTGATAGACTCGGCCGCCAAGGAGATACGAATGAAGCATTACGAGCGCGGCGCCGGTGAAACGATGGCATGCGGCACGGGCGCCGTTGCCGCCGCGGCAGCCGCAATCGCGCAGGGAACGATCGTGAGTCCCGTGCGCGTATTCGTTCCCGGGGGCGAGCTGCTCGTCGAGTGGGACGGATCGGGCGACGCCTTCATGACGGGACCTGCCGTGCACGTGTTCGAGACGGTGGTGCGATGGCCGGGTTAGCGTACTGCAACAATAAAGGCGAGATATTTTTCGATGAATCGTATGCTGCGATTGTCGACGGCGGAGTTCTTCGCGTACCTGATCCCGACGAGTTGATCCGCGCTCCCGACGGCTGCGTTGCGATGATCTTACCCGGCCGGCGTGCGCTCACCACCGAAGGCGCGTTTCGCTCGAAATATGCTCTCGCGGTTATTCTACCGGCGGGATATACCCGTTTGCTCGTCCCGGCGTACATCAAAGAAGCCGACGCGCCGGCGCTCCCGCTCTTCGGCTATACGGCTGCAAGCGTTGTCGACGACGAACTGTATGTCGCCGCGACGAAGACGGATGAAAGCGAACATTGGCATCCTCGATACTTCGCCGAAGGAGAATTGGAAGCGCTGCTCGACCGCCGCTGCGCTTGGGATCCACAGAACAGGGTGCTGGCGCAAGTGGCGCGGTGTTCGCGTGAATACGGCTGCTTCACAGCGCAAAACGTCTTCATCGAACGCGGGGAAGCCGCGCTTCCGGTGTCGCCAAAGTGCAACGCGCGGTGCGTCGGGTGCATATCGCAGCTGGAGGCGGATTCTCCGCTCGTCTCGCCGCAAGAACGCATCCGTTTCGAAACCGATGCGGCCGAACTAGCGCGAATCGCAATCCATCACCTCGAGCGAGATCCCGACGGTATCGTCTCCTTCGGTCAGGGATGCGAAGGTGAGCCGCTGTTGCGCTCTTTCACGATTGCGAGCGCGATCGAACGGATTCGTGCCGCGCGCGGAAACGGTACGATCAACCTAAATACGAACGGAAGCATGCCCGAAGCGCTGGCGCGTTGTATCGACGCCGGCCTGCAGGCCGTTCGCATAAGCCTCAATTCCTTTCGCTCTTGCGTATACGCGGCATATTACCGGCCGCTGGGATACACCCTTGACGACGTGCTTTCATCGATTCGCCTCGCGGCAGGACGCGGGCTGCGCGTAAGCTTGAATTTGCTCACACATCCCGGCGTTACGGATGACGAAGAGGAAGTAAGCGCAATGTCGGACTTTTTGCGTAACGTGCCGGTATCGATGGTTCAGACGCGAACGCTCAACATCGATCCTGAGATATACTTCTCCGCGGTTGGAAGGCCCAGCAATCCGCTTGGAATGCGCCATGCTCTCGAAGCGATACGGGCCTGCCGCATCGGCGTCGGAAACTTCACGCACACGCATTAGCTGATGAAACTGTATCAAATCGCGGTGACGCTCGCTGCGGGCGTCGTCGTGGGATCTCTGCGCTCGGGATGGTTTGCCGGAACGCTGCAAAATGCGACGCTCTACGTTTTTTTACCGGCCTTGATTTTTGAGGCCGCATGGCAGCTCAACTTACGCCTCCTAATAAAATCTTGGCGTCTCGTCGCGCTCCTTGCAGTGCCCGGCGTCGCCGTCACGGCTGCCATCGTCGCCGCGGTCATGCATTTCGCCGCAGGAATGCCGCTTGAGGACGCGATGCTGCTCGGCGCCGTTCTGAGCGCCACGGACCCCGTCGCTATCGTTGCGATCTTTCGCCGTCTCGCTGTGCCGCCGCTGCTCGCGACGATCGTCGAAGCCGAGTCGTTGCTTAACGATGCCGTCGCCGTAATACTCTACCGATCTGTTGTTGCCGTATCGGTCTCCGGCGTGCTTTCGACGCAAACGAAAACGATCGCGCTATGGGCCATTGCTAGTCCCTTTGTAGGAGCGGCGATCGGCGCGGCTTTCGGCGCGCTCTTCGCAAACGCGCTTCGCGAGCGGGTTCCGGCAGTGCTTCAAGGCGCGAGTACGTTTGCGTGCGCGTATTTCGCCTATTTTCTCGCCGACCGGGCGCACGGCTCGGGCATATTTGCCGTTGTAACCCTCGCAATCGTGATGCGAGCGATGCACGATACGCACGCATCGCTCGTAATGGTGACGAGCGTCGGTCGCGCGTGGTCGGTTGCCGCGACGGTCGCCAATGCCACGCTCTTTTTTTTGATCGGTGCATCGGTTGCAGTCGGGAACCTTTGGGCACACCGGGCGGTGGTTTGTTTTGCGGTGGCCGCTACGCTTGCGGCGCGTGCGGTCGTCGTCTACGGCTTGCCCATATTTGGCACTCGACTGAAGCGTTCGTGGAAGGTTGTAATGCAGGCGGCAGGCATTCGTGGAGCGCTCTCGCTCGCTCTCGCACTCGGTATTCCCGCCACGGTGGCAACGCGAACGGCGATCGTCGACGCGACGTTCGCGGTCGTGCTTTTAACGATGCTCTTGGGAACGCTAACCTACGAACGCGGCATCGGCTCGCTCGACTTCACGACATGATTCCCGTTCAGAAATGTAAGCGCTGCTCTACGACCAGCAGGTTCGCGCCGAAGTCCGGGGACGGTCCCCCTGCAAACGATGGAAGTCCGCGTAGTGCGTTGTGCCGCAACTCCACAAGCACGCCGCCCTGCTTGGATTCTTGCAGTTCGGTGCCGGCAAAATACGTTGCTTGCCCGTAGCGCAGCGGCGTGGTCGCCCAGGTGCCTTTCATCCCGTAATAGCCGTACCCGGCGCTCACGATAACGCTCGGTGAAAGCATCCGCGAAAAAGCAAGGACGGTCTGCGGCGTTATATAGTCGACGAAGTCTTGCGGCCGACTCGATGCGGCGGGACGGTACTCGCGATCGGCGACGTAGTCGAGCGTCACCGTGCCGACGTGAGGATGCCAAGCGATCCACGCTGCGTATTGGGTTTGCGTCCCTCGCGTGCCGAAGCCGTCCGCTTGCGGCAAGAAAAAACCGTCTACAAAGCCGGTTTGATGAACGTTCGCATACGTCGCCTCATCGACTTGCGCGTACCGCGCAAGTTGAAGATGCATCTCGAGAGGACCGCCGTCGATGTTATATTTGACGCGAAAACCTTGGCGGTTCACACCAATCGCGCTGTTGTCATTGATTTCGTAGGTCGATTTAAGCCACGGCCCGGGCCACGACCATGCCGAACTCCAGATGTTCTCTGGAATTCCGTACGGCAGGATTGTCGTCGCATAGCGCGGTTCGAAGCGAAATGCTTCTACGGTGGCGCTGACGCGTTTAATTTTGCGCATCAACGCAAGATGGTAGTATCCGCCGGACTTCTCGGACCCCGGCTCGATAACGTCGTCGGCGTCGTACCACTGGCGCGCAATCTCAAGGGTGGCGTCAATGGCCTTGGTCGCGTGAAAAGATGCGCTTGCGCCGGCGATCGTCGCTCTCTGGCCGCCGATGGAACTCACGGGTAAGTCCCCTTGCGGTCCGGGATACGTCGTTGCGTTGCTCCCGAAGAAGGTCGTTGTCGAAAGCATCGAGCCGCCCGTTACAATATGCGTGAGTTCTGCCGTGTAGCGCGTTCCTTCGCCGTGATCTATTGCAACCGACGACGCCGTGATTCTGGCGTGGGTACCCGGCAACGCGGGAAGGTCGGCGCTTGAAAGTTCTGCATTCGCGATGCCGCGTCGCGCGCAGAGATCGATTCCAAGAAGCGGAAGTCCCGGTTCCGGTGAAGGCCACGACGCCAAAGCCGGTAAGCCGCTGTTCAGGCTTTCGGCGGGCGCGACTGCGATTGCGGGCGTCACGTTCGTAAACGCCGGCTGAATAAAGATAAACCGATCGGTTTGCGCCAGATCAAAATATCCCGCACGGGCGTTCCACGCTCCATCGGGAGCACCGACCGAAGCGCCGAGAATCGACGTGCGAAACGCCGTTGCGCGATCGCCGTCGGCGTTCGCCGGGAAGACGATCGCATAGGGAAGCGCCGTATTCCCCAGATGGGGATTGTACGTGGGCAGCAAATTTTCGCCCCAGTATGCGGCGTTCGTAACGCTGCCGGTAAGAAACCCAAAACCAAGCGTTGCCGATACGTGCAGATGCCGGGCGTTGTAGGTCGGCGTCGCGACGTATTGAACGACTCCCGCGAGACCAGGTATCTGCGGAGCGCTCGACCAGAGATCGTACGGTGTATTTGGGGCCAGGGGCGCGCCCGCTGCAAATGCGGGAGCCTCCGGCGGTTGCGTGCCGGGACCGCCGGTCTGCTGATCGACGAAGATATGCTCTCCATCGAGCGCCCATGTAACGCTACCGGGCATCGGCGTTGGTGTCGGTACCGGTGTCGCCGATGGAGCCGGCGATGGCGAGGCCGGCGTCTGCGAAACTGCGGCGGCCGGAAAGAGCGCGCTACACGAAATTAGTGTTGCGAAAAAGAAAAATGTCCGCCGTTTTTGCGTTGAGGCTACCCCGGAGATCGTATCGGATAGCGGCATTTCACGAATGGTTCTCGCGCCTTCGGCTCATTCTCCCTGCGAGGAGACGTCCGCTCGGACTAT
>JALYTY010000044.1 GCA_030854045.1 Vulcanimicrobiota bacterium
AGTCAATAAAATCAATGCTTTCCGTTCGCGTCACTGGTCGCGATCCGTTCGGACGATCGCGCTCGCGGCCGTCGATTCATTCGTTTTCGCACCGCCGATCGGGCGGGTTCACGCTCAAACGAACGCACCGGAATCGTGGCGGCTTCGGTGTCGGTGAGTTCAAGAGTGATCGTCATGCCGCGACTTTGCGCGGCCGGCCACCCTTGCGTCCGTTCTTTCGCGCCGCAGCTCGCTTCGCCGGCGTCTTTGCTCGACCACCAATCTTGCCCGCTTCGCTCATCCATTTCCGCGTGCCAAACACGCCGTCGATGAGGCCAGGAACGTAGTGGTCAACATCGAGTGATTCCCAATGCAACGCGGACCCGTGATCTTCGATCGCGACCTGTGCAACCTCGCGCGGATCGGCATCGGCCAAACCCTGCAGTAGTTTTCGGGGTATCGCAAGTTCTACGCCGGTCGCGAGTTTGATCGCGATCGTGTCATCCTTCGCGCGATAGCCGGCAGCGACAGCACGCGGGCGGTACTGCTCATAGATTTTCGCCGCTGCGATCGCGGCGTCGATCTCTGCATCGGTCGTGACGACGTGAGCTTTCGTTTTTGTTTTCACGATTGCATTTGCTCCCATGCCGCCATGATTTCATCGTAGTGCTCGGCGGCAGTTTTCAAGATTTTCCGAACATCGCTGCGTTTGGCGTCGGGTGGAATAACCGCGTCTTTGCGTGGTGCTTTCTGCACGGTGCCATCAGCCAGCAATTCCACAACGACGACCGTTTCGGCGTAGCGGCCATGAACATGGACCGGCTCATGGTCTTGCGGGAAGACGCGAAATTGAACGCTACCGATACGGACGGTGCTCATTATAACCCAAGGCCTTTCGCTTTACCAGCCTCGTCCTTCCTCGGCGGGGGCCGTAGGTGCGGGCGGCAGGGCGTGTATACCGGGCCGGGAGAGGCTCCATGTCCAGGGTCGCGCAGCGACGAGCGTAGCGAGCTTGCCCTGGATGTGGAGTTGCCCGGTCTGGTAGCCTTCTCCGGCTACGCCCGGGACGTAGGCCCCCGCTTTCAACAGGCGGACGCGCAGCGGCCGGCTACCTTCTCGGCCCTGATGGCTTCGCGCGCGAGCTTGGCGGATTATTGGATATAAAACCTAGGATAGACGCCTAATGGGTATGCAACGCTTCAAAAAGCGTGAAATCACTGTATACATTAGGCTTTTAGCGCGTTACCTGTGCGACCGTAAAGTCAGGTGCGTGCTTCAAGCGCACGCGCTTGGCTGGGGGTGGGCACCTTGTCGATCGTAACAAGGCCGCCGTCGCCGCCCTTGCCGATCGCGTAGCTGCGAATCCATCCGCGCACCTTGAAGTCTTCTAGCACCGCTTCGAGCGCGAGCTTGAAGTCCCGAATCCGCGGTGAAATCGTGGAAAAGCTTTCTTGGCCGCGCACCGACGCACGCGGTACGATGCGGGTTCGCTTGGAGACGCTCAATCAAAACGACGTCGTCGTCATGTCGCAGATCGCGAACCTCATGGTCGCCGTTCGGCCGCGAACCGATGGGCGATGAGAGCACGAGCGCGTCGATGATGTCCGCCATAACATCGAGCCCCGGAAACTAACTCTCCGGGGCTCGATGCAGGTACGCGATTCTCCAGCGCTACGTTGCGTGCGCCGGTTCGACGGGGGCGGCGGGAGGTTCGACCGATGGAATCTTCGAGAACGTGAGCTTCTCCGGGTCGCCGGCATCGATGTCCGCCAGAATGTGATCTCCGCTGCCGAACGTACCGCGCAGCATTTGCTCCGCGAGTTCGTCCTCCACGTTGCGCTGAATCGCACGGCGCAACGGACGCGCACCAAACTGCGGGTCCCAGCCTTTTTTGGCCAGCAGCGTTTTTGCCGCGTCGGTAACCTTGAGATTCATTTCCTGCGCTTTGACTTCGCGAGCGACTTTCTCCAGCTCGAGACTGACGATCGACTCGATCTGCGCGCGCGTGAGCTGGTGAAAGACAACCACTTCGTCGATACGGTTCAAAAACTCCGGACGGAACGTAAGCTTTACTTCGTCCATCACTTTCGTCTTCATCCGCTCGTAGTTTTTCGCCTCATCTTCTTCCGTCGCTTTTTGCGGACGGAATCCGATATCGACCGTGGTCTGCATTCCCGTCGCGCCGACATTCGATGTCATGATGATCACGCAGTTCTTGAAGTCGACTTGCCGCCCTTGCGAATCCGTCAGACGTCCGTCGTCGAGAACCTGCAAGAGCAGATTAAAAACATCGGGGTGCGCTTTTTCGATCTCGTCGAGCAGCACCACCGCGTACGGACGCCGGCGTACCGCTTCGGTAAGCTGTCCGCCTTCTTCGTAGCCGACGTAACCGGGAGGCGCGCCGACGAGACGGCTTACGGAATACTTCTCCATGTACTCCGACATGTCGATGCGAATCATCGACTCGTCGTCGTCGAAGAGGAACTCCGCGACGCTGCGCGCGACTTCGGTCTTTCCGACGCCGGTAGGGCCGAAGAACAGGAACGAGCCGATCGGACGGCTCGGATTTTTTAGGCCGGCGCGCGAGCGCCGGATCGCACGGGTGATTACTTCTATCGCTTCTTCTTGACCGACGACGCGGTTATGCAGCGATTCTTTCATGTTGAGCAGCTTCTCGGTCTCCGCTTGCGCTAAACGGCTTACCGGAATTTTGGTCCACGAAGAAACGATGTAGGCGATATCTTCGGCGGTCACCTTAAGCGGTTTGTCGGACTGCGCCGCCTTCTTCTCTTGCCACTGCGTTTCAAGCCGCGCTTTGTCCAAGCGCAGCTTTTCCTCGCGATCGCGAACCGACGACGCTTTTTCGAACTGCTGATTCTTTACGACGGACTCTTTTTCGGTGATGACGCGCCTCAACTGCGCGTCGATATCACGAATCTCCGGCGGAGGCAGCGTCGCGCGCAGGCGCACGCGGGAGCTTGCCTCGTCGATTAAATCCACGGCTTTATCGGGCAAGAAGCGGTCGGTGATATACCGGTCGGAGAGTTTGACCGCCGCCGCCAGAGCTTCGTCGGTTATTTGCACTTTATGATGCGCTTCGTAACGATCGCGCAAGCCCATCAAAATTTCGACCGCTTCTTCGGCCGAAGGTTCTCCGACCATAACGGGTTGAAAGCGGCGTTCCAGCGCCGAATCCTTTTCGATGTGTTTGCGGAACTCGTTGAGCGTCGTCGCGCCGACGCACTGAAGCTCGCCGCGTGCGAGCGCGGGTTTAATGATGTTGCTCGCGTCGATCGCACCTTCGGCAGCCCCCGCGCCGACGAGCGTGTGCAGTTCGTCGATGAAGAGAACGATCTCGCCCGCGGCGCTCCGAATTTCGTCCATGACGCGCTTCATGCGTTCCTCAAATTCGCCGCGGTATTTCGTTCCGGCGACGAGTCCGGCGAGGTCGAGCGTGATGACGCGCCGGTCGCGCAAGGGCTCCGGAATGTCGCCGTTGATAACGCGCTGCGCAAGGCCTTCCGCAATGGCGGTTTTACCCACGCCCGGCTCGCCGATGAGCGCCGGATTATTTTTTGTGCGGCGCGAGAGAATTTGAATGACGCGTTCGATCTCGTTGTTGCGCCCGATCACCGGATCGAGCTTGTTCTCACGAGCGAGCTGGGTGAGATCGCGACCGTAGGCGTCCAGCGTCGGCGTTTTGCTCTTGCCTTTGGGGGCGGGCGGCTGTCCTTCGGCACCGAGCAGCGACGTCGTCTGCACGCGCACCTTGGCGGGATCCACGCCGAGGTTCGTCAGCACGCGCGCGGCCACGCCCTCGCCTTCGCGAATGAGGCCGAGCAGCAGATGTTCCGTGCCGATGTAGTTGTGATTGAGCTGACGGGCCTCTTCGAATGCAAGCTCGATAACGCGCTTAGCGCGCGGAGTAAAGACCATCTCTTGCTGAACCGTTTGACCGCCGCGTCCGACGATCGCTTCAACTTCCTGACGAACTTTGGCGAGATTTACACCAAGCGACTCCAATACTTTGGCCGCAAGGCTTTCGCCCTCCGATATGATGCCGAGCAGGATGTGCTCGGTACCGATGTAGTTGTTCCCCAAACGCTGAGCTTCTTCTTGAGCCAAAACGATGCTTCGTCTCGCGCGCTCGGTAAACGGTTCCCACATTGACATGGTTGAGATATTCCTCCGGTACCATCCGCTTCGCGAATGGTGTTTACGTATCAACTCTACCCGGCAAACTTCGGTTTCGTGACGCCCGTTACAACGAGTTTCGTGATAAATTGCCGAAAAATGAGCCGAGAACGACGCTCGGGACTAGAAACTGAATCGCAGGCCCAAAAAGCCGGCCGTCGTACCGCCGTCTTGCGTACCTTTATACAAACGCAGTTCGATCGAACTCAGTGGCGCGAGCGGTTTTCCGGCAAAGACGGTGAGCACCGGTCCGGAACGCAAATCGGCGGAAAGCGTGCCGACTCCCGCCCCCGCGCCGACGTAGGCGCCGCCGAAGCCGCCTCCCGATAGCCCGCGGATTTCTCCCGTGACGGCATAGCCGCCGCGAGGCGTGAGCGCGACGAGAACCGTCCCCTGAAGTTCGATTGGGAGCGCCGGAATAGACGCGGCCGAACTCACGAGCACGGCGCCGCCGCTCTGTGACGGGGTTCCCGCGAGATATCCTCCGCCCGCTACGGAGAGGCTCCCTGCCCAAGAGCGCACGGGCGCCATAAAAAGCATCGCGAGCGCGAGCAGCCCGAGGTACAGCCGCAGCTTCATACTTCCCGGTACGCCATCGTGACCGCGCCTGCCTCGTAGCCGCTTGACGCCGTGCGGCTATGCGATGTGTTATAGGTGCGTATGCCAACCACAGAAATAATCCGCGAAGCGCTTGGCGAGGTCAAAGACCCCGAATTGGACCTTGGGATTCTCGAGCTCGGCTTAGTCTACGATGTCTCGGTCGAAGGCGATAACGGCGAGCACGCCACGGTCGTCATGACGCTGACGTCGCCGATGTGTCCGGTCGGACCGATGTTCAAAAAATCCGTGCACGATCGCGTTCTGGCAGTTGACGGCGTCAAAACGGCCACCGTGGATATAACGTTTACGCCGCCGTGGGACCCACGGACGATGGCCTCAGAGGACGTAAAGGCCACGCTTGGCATCTGGTAGCCTTGCCGCAAACCTAACGCGGCCGCAAGAGGACGTCGTCGAATACGGGCTACGCCGGTGGCTGCTCGTGAGCGGCGTGATGGCGGCAACGCTGCTCCAAGTCCTCGATGCGACGATCGTCAACGTCGCGCTGCCCGCGATACAAGGCAACCTCGGTGCGAACTTCGACGACGGGGCATGGATCGTAACGGCGTACATCATCGCCGCGGTGATCGTGATCCCGCTGACGCCCTGGCTTCAGCAAATGTTCGGACGCCGGAACTACTACGTCGCGGCAATCATCGGATTCACAATAACCTCTGCGCTCTGCGGCTTCGCAACGTCGCTGCCGCAGCTCATCTTTTTCCGCGTTCTCCAAGGGCTTTGCGGCGGCGGCTTGATTTCGACCGGTCAAGCCATCATGCGCGACACCTTTCCGGCAAAGCAGCTTGGCTTGAGCCAAGCGTTGACATCGATCGGCGCGATCATCGGACCGTCGATCGGGCCGACGCTCGGCGGAGTGCTCACCGATGCGCTTTCCTGGAATTGGGTTTTCTATATCAACATCGTGCCGGGAATACTTTCGGCGATCCTATGCTTCATGCTCTTGAGAGATCCGGCCGGCCGCACGCGTCCGTCGCTCGATGGGATCGGTTTAGCGCTGATGGCAATGGGACTGGGCTCGCTGCAATACGTTTTAGACGAAGGAGAGCGGTACGGCTGGTTTGACGACCGCAACATCATCGCAACGGCGGTTCTCTCGATCGTTTCTCTCGCAACGTTCGTATACTGGGAATTGAAAGTCGTCAAAAATCCCATCGTCGACATCCGCATCCTCGTAAAAAACCGTACCGTCGCAGCCGGATGCCTGCTGGCAATGGTGCTCGCATTCTCACTGTTTGGCGGCGTTATTTTGGCGCCGCAGTTTCAGCAAAATCTTTTAAATTTCACGGCGACGCTCTCGGGACTTTCTATCTTGACTCGGGCTCTGGGAATCATGGCGATGACGCCGCTGACGCTGTTGATTTTGAGTAAGTTCAAGGCAAAACCGCAAATTTTATTGGGCGTCGGGTTCATCATCGTTGCCGTTGCAAATCTCATGACGGCCGCGGTATCGACGAGTGAGAGCGATTTCGGCACGTTCGTCGTTCCGCTGGTTCTGGGGGGGCTCGGTTTCGGAATGATCTTCGTGCCCCTCACGGTGAGCGTTCTTAGTTCGGTTAAAGGCGCCGACACGCAAAAGGCGACCTCACTGTTGAGTCTGTGCCAGCAGCTAGGCGGATCCATTTCGGCGGCATCGATGGTAACGATACTGGACCGGCGTAACGCGTTTCACAACGATGTGCTCGCCGGGCACGTCAGTCTTGCAAATCCCGCCGTGGCCGCGGTAATGCAGGCGCATGGTTCGATGGTTCGCGTTGCGGCCATCGTCGAAGCGCAAGCCGCGGCGATGTCGTTCGCGGACGCTTTTTTCGTCCTTGGAGTCGTGACGCTCGCGCTAACGCCGCTCGTGCTGCTGCTTCGCACGTCGAAATCCGCGACGCCGGCCGCCGCAATGGTATCGGAGTGATGCGGGTATAGTCGTCGCCATGGAAGAGGAAAGAACCCGCCCGTACGATTCACAAGAGGAGATTGCGCATGATGACGATCGCAGCGAGGCGATCATCGGCGCGGACGACACCGGCATGATCTCGGATCAGCGCCTCGTCGTTGAATCCGAGATCGCAGAGGAGCTCGATACGGACAACGCTGCGGAGGCCGACACCGACCTTTAGCGTAACGCCGCACGCGTGAGAACGCATCACGAAAAATACGACGAATTGGCGCGCCGGCGAAAGCTCGCAAGCGCGCCCGCCGGCGAAGAGGCGATAGCAAAGCAGCACGCACGCGGTAAACGTTCGGCGCGCGAGCGGGTCGATGCGCTGGTCGATGCCGGGTCGTTCACGGAGATCGATCGCTTCGTAAGCAGGCGAACGGATGCGTTCGGCAGTGATGAAAAACATTATCTTGGCGACGGCGTTATCACGGGCCGCGCGACGATCGACGGCCGTCAAATATTCTTGTTCTCGCAAGATTTCGCCGTGCTCGGCGGTTCGCTAGGCGAAGCGTTTGCAGGCAAAATATGCAAGGTGATGGACCTCGCGATAAGCACCGGATCTCCCATCATCGGCATCAACGATTCGGGCGGCGCACGCATCCAAGAGGGCGTCGTTTCCCTCGGCGGCTACGCCGAAATCTTTTGGCGCAACGTGCAGGCGAGCGGCGTGGTGCCGCAACTCAGCTTGATCGCCGGACCCTGTGCGGGCGGCGCGGTGTATTCCCCGGCGATCACCGACTTCGTACTAATGACCGAAGGCATTTCGCAGATGTTCATCACCGGCCCCGAGATCATCAAAACCGTTACCGGTGAAGACGTTACGTTCGAAGAACTTGGCGGCGCCATGGCGCATGCGACGAAGAGCGGCGTCGCGCACATCGTCGCTTCCGATGAAGACGACCTCGTCGGTCAGACGAGGGCGCTCTTTTCGTACATACCACAGAACAATCTGGACGACGTGCCTCGCTGCGCCTGCGAGGACGACCCGCATCGCGCGGATGCCGAACTCGACGACATCGTTCCCGACTCCTCAAGCAAACCGTACGACATGCATCGCGTTCTGCAATCGGTTCTCGACTATGGCGATTTTTTCGAGATTCAACCGCTCTACGCGCAAAACATCATCTGCGGTTTCGGCCGCGTAGACGGACGCAGCATCGGCGTCGTCGCCAATCAGCCGAGCGTGCTTGCCGGCGTTCTGGACATTAGTTCGTCGATAAAAGCGGCGCGTTTCGTGCGGTTTTGCGATGCGTTCAATATTCCGCTCGTCACGTTCGTCGACGTGCCGGGTTTTTTACCGGGAACCGCTCAAGAGTACGGCGGCATCATCCTGCACGGGGCGAAGCTCCTCTATGCATTTGCAGAAGCAACGGTTCCGAAAATCACGGTCATTACGCGCAAGGCGTACGGTGGCGCCTACGACGTTATGGCATCCAAACACGTTCGCGCCGACGTGAACCTTGCGTGGCCGACCGCTGAAATCGCCGTTATGGGTGCCGAGGGCGCGGTTAAAGTCGTTAACCGGCGCGATCTAGCGGCCGCCGACGACAAAGATGCGAAAATGCAAGAGCTTATCGACGAATATACGGAACGCTTTGCCAACCCGTACGCTGCCGCGCAATACGGATACGTTGACGACATCATCGAAGCGCGCGAAACGCGGCGCACGATCGCGGCGTCTCTGGAGATGCTGGACAGCAAACGAGTTACCCGCCCGAAACGCAAGCACGGCAACATTCCGCTGTAAAATGAGGCCATAGTCCGGTCCGACTAAAGTTTGGGCCACAGAGAGGAACCGTCCGAAGCATTAGAAAATGATTGTAAAGGCACGGTAAAGTCGAGCGGCGCATTAAGCAGGTGATGGCCACCGAATGGACAGTGTTTTTCTGTTACTCTGTAGTCTAGGAGAAACATACATGCGTTTTCGTACGCAGCTGGGTTCGCTACTAAGCATTGCGGCCACAGCATCCTTAATTGCCGGCTGCTCGGGCGGCGGCTCTCAATTGCCCTCTCAAACAAGCGGCGGCTCGACTCAGCAGAGCTCTGCTCGCATGGCTGCTCATACCGGAATTAGCGCAGCGGCACGCGGCGTCATAATCGACACGACGCGCCACTCGCCGAGCTGGTTTGCCAAAGGCAGCAGCAAAATCACGCACAACGTTTTCGTTGCTGACACGCTCAACAACGCCGTCGAAATCTTCGACTTCAAGACCCGCACTCAGACCGGCCAAATCGGCGGCTTGAGCGCTCCTGAAGGTCTCGCAACGGACACCGCGGGAAACCTGTACGAATCGAACACCACGACGCAGACGATCCAAATCTACGCTGCGCCGTACTCAGGCAACCCGACCATCCTGCAAGACCCCGGAATGTATCCGGTCGGTCTCCACGTTGACGGTAGCGGCAACGTGTGGGTCGCCAATATCTGCAGCGGCAGCGGCGGCTCGTGCGTCGGCGCCGGCGGCGTCGTCGAATACAAAGGCGGCAAGGGCAAACCGATCGCGCTAAACGGCGGACCGGCACGCTCCTACTTCGTCACGACGGATGCTAAGGGCAACGTCTGGGCCGACGGACAAGATTCGAGCGGAAGCCCCATCATCGGCTACTTCGCTAATGGCAAAGGCGCCTTCAAGCCTGTCAGCATCTCGTTCCTCTTCCCGGGCGGCATCCAGTTCGATAAGAGCGGCAACCTGCTGCTCGACGATCAGGAAGGCAACACGTCCGTAGGCGGATCCGAGATCTTCATCTATCCTCCGGGCAGCACCACGCCCAGTGGTTCAGTTACCGTCCAAACGACCGGTGACGATGTCGTCAGCTTCGCACTTGGCAGCGTCCAGCTGCGCCTCTTCGCACCGCTCTATCTGGCCGGCTCGACGAACGTCGTAGTATATCCCTCAGGAGCGCTCTCGTTCGTCCTGAATCCGACGACCGTCGGCAACCCGGACGCGGTCGCCGTTACCCCGGCAACCCTGCCGTAAACCTCTCCCGTTCCAATTGGAAGCGCGCACGGATCGAAATCCGTGCGCGCTTTCTTTTTATTTTTCGCTTCCCGGCGTGCGGCGATTGGCCGAGAGTGCTTCGAGGAAACCTTCGGCGCGTTTTGTCGCAGTAAACTCAACGTACGTGTATTCCGATATGCGTTCGCGTACGAACGGATCGTCCTTCATTACGTCCTCCAGCTCATCGCGCTCGATCTCCACCGTGACGATGACGCCGCCTTCGCGCGGCTGCATCGGACCGGAGACGATGAAACGCCCCGCCGCGTATTGACGATCGAGAAATGCGCGATGTTCGTTCACCCAGCGGTCGACTTCGCGCAGTGGTTTAACGTAGCGGGAAAGCAAGAGAAACATGCATCGGCCGTTCGTCCGAAAGGACGCCGCCTCTTGCACGGCAATTTACCCGTCGTGAAGCTGCTTGAAGGTAAACGCGCTCTCGTAACGGGCGTCGCCAATCGCTGGTCGATCGCTACGGGCATTGCAAAAAAACTCCACGAGCACGGGGCCGAGATTGCGCTCACATACCAAGGCGAACGGGTGCGCGAAGAAGTTGCAAAACTAGCATCCGATTTGGGAAACGGTCCGGTCATCGAATGCGACGTCGCGAACGACGCATCGCTCGAGGCTGCGGCCGTTGCGCTCGAGAGCTTCGGGACCTTGGATATCCTCGTTCACTCGATCGCTTTCGTGAAGAAAGAAGATCTTGCCGGAACGGTGTACGAAACGTCCCGCGACGGCTTTACGATGGCGCTCGACATTTCATCGTATTCGCTCATCGCCTTGGTGCAGCACTTAAACCGGCAACTCAGCGACGGCGCCTCGATCGTGGCGCTGACGTATCTGGGCGCAACCTCGATCGTGCCGAACTACAATATCGCCGGAATCGCGAAGGCCGCGTTGGAATCGATCGTTCGCTACCTCGCCTACGACCTCGGAGGTCGCGGAATACGCGTGAACGCGATTTCAGCCGGTCCCATAAAAACGGCCAGCTCCCGCCAAGTCGGGGGCTTCTCCAAGATTCTGGACGTCGTTCCCAAAGTAGCTCCGCTCAAGCGCAATATCACGCCTGAAGACGTGGGAAATACCGCCGTCTATCTGGCATCGGATCTATCGCGTTTGGTTACCGGCGACGTTCATTTCGTCGATGCCGGCTATCACGCCATGGGGATGTATCCGCCGGAATTCGGCTCGTGACGGCCACGCCGTCCTCCGCAGCCATCGCCGTGATAGTCGCTGCGCTTACGGCGTCGGCCGCCGATACGCCCGCGCGTCCTCCGGCCGTTTCGAAATGGAAACGCGCAGCTCGCGCTTTCGAGGACGATGTTCGCTAAAATACTCATCGCTAACCGCGGCGAGATCGCCGTGCGGGTTATTCGAACCGCACGTGAGATGGGCATCGCGACGGTCGCCGTCTATTCCGAACCGGACCGCGACGCGCTGCACGTCCGGATGGCGGACGAAGCCTACTTTATCGGTCCGGCGGCGCCTTCGCAGAGCTACCTGAACATCGATTCGCTGCTCGATGTCGCGCGGCGATCCGGCGCACAAGCAATTCATCCGGGATACGGGTTTCTTGCCGAAAATGCCGGCTTCGCTCGACGCATTGCTGCGGCGAACCTCACTTGGATCGGGCCGCACCCCGATGCAATCGATGCCATGGGAGACAAGCTACGCGCGCGGCAAACCATGCAACGGGCGAACGTTCCGTGCGTACCGGGAGGCACCGAAGCGATCGGCGATATCGCAGGTGCGCTTGCTGCGGCGGAGCGTTACGGTCTGCCGCTCGCGCTAAAAGCTTCCGGCGGCGGCGGCGGCAAGGGGCTGAAAATTGCCCGGACGATGGACGAGGTCGGGCCGGCATTTACCACCGCAACGCGTGAAGCCGAAGCCTATTTTAAGAATCCGGCCGTCTATGCGGAGCGCTATCTCGATAATCCCAAACACATCGAACTGCAGATTCTCGCAGACAAGCATGGGAACGTCGTTCACCTCGGCGAGCGCGACTGTTCGCTGCAGCGACGCCATCAAAAACTGCTCGAAGAAGCACCCGCCCAAATTCCGCTCGGCGTGCGCCTTGCGCTACGCGACGCCGGGCTACGAGCCGCGCGCGCTATCGCCTACGATTCCGTGGGGACGATCGAAACGCTCGTCAGCGGCACCGATTTTTTCTTTCTCGAAATGAACACCCGCATTCAAGTCGAGCACACCGTCACGGAGATGATTGCGGGGATCGACCTCGTGCGCGAACAAATTCGCGTTGCTGCAGGCGAAACGCTCGGGTTTTCGCAGAACGATATCGCGTTGCGCGGAGCTGCGATCGAAGGTCGCGTGAATGCGGAGGAGCCGGCCGCAAATTTTGCTCCCGCTCCCGGAACGATCCGTACGTATCGCGAGCCCGCCGGTCCCGGTGTGCGGATCGATTCGGCGGCGTTTCCGGGCGTTACGATCTCCGCCGATTACGACTCCATGATCGCAAAATTGATCGTTTGGGCACCGGATAGAGCGCAAGCGCTCGCGCGTTTCGCGCGGGCAATCGACGAATACGTCATCGAAGGTCTACCTACGACGCTTCCCCTGCTGCGCGCGCTCTGCGACGCGCCTAGCGTTGTCGAGAACACGTACGGGACCGCCACGCTTGAGCTCTTCGCGAAATCGCACTTCGCAGCGATGCCGAAAGAACCGGCTATCCCGCAAGGTGTCACCGCTCCCGGCATCGCACCGAGCGAGGCGCAGACCGTTCGCATCGAGGTGGACGATCGGCTTTACCGCGTTCGCTTGATCGATCCGCCCGCCTCATTCGCGCGCAGGGCGGCGGCGCCCGAGCGTGTCGTGCGTCCGGTCGCGCCGAAAAAAAGCGACTCCCGTGCTGTCGGAAACGACATCGTTTCGCCGATGCACGGTGCCGTTCTGGAGATGAACGTCGCGGCCGGCGATACGGTCGCGCAAAATCAAGTCATCGCGGTCGTCGAGGCGATGAAGATGATGAACGAAATCCGCGCTCACAAAGCCGGAACCATAAAGAGCGTCCACGTTGCGGCCGGTGAGACTATCGAAGCGAATGCGCCGCTCGTCACCTTGAATTAGCGCATCGTAGTCGTCGGCGCGCGCGTTGAAGTAGCCTTCCGCGATGTGCCGAAACGCATCAACATGGCACGCGATTTCAACGATAGCGGGGTGCCGCTACACCGGTCGTACGACCGCATCGCCGGCGTTCCCCACGATCTCGGCGAGCCGGGAGAGTTTCCATTTGGCCGCGGCATCCGACCCGACATGTATCGCGGGCGGCTGTGGACGATGCGCCAGTATGCGGGTTTCGCCACGGCGTCGGAATCCAACGCGCGCTACCACTATTTGCTGGCTCACGGCCAGAGCGGACTCTCGGTAGCGTTCGATCTGCCCACGCAACTGGGTTACGACTCCGACGCCGTTGCGTCACGCGGTGAAGTGGGCAAGGTCGGTGTTGCAATCGATACCGTCGAAGACGTTGCAACGCTCTTTGATGACATCCCGCTGGACCGCGTCACCATTTCGATGACGATCAATGCTCCGGCGTCGATTTTGCTCGCGATGCTTCTGGCCGTAGCGCGTCGGCGCGGCATACCGTTTAGCGAGCTTGGCGGAACAATTCAAAACGACGTGCTCAAAGAATACGTCGCTCGTGGAACGTACATTTATCCGCCCGGGCCATCGATGCGCCTCGTCACCGATGTGATGGCGTACTGCGCACGGGAGGTTCCGCAGTGGAACACGATTTCGATCTCCGGATACCACATTCGCGAAGCCGGATCGAACGCCGTAGA
>JALYTY010000031.1 GCA_030854045.1 Vulcanimicrobiota bacterium
TTAAACGTCGGAACGCAGACCGCCGAGGGGCTCGAGTTTCAGCTCCAAAAAGGCGATTTTGCAAGAAATGGGCTTGCCGGGCTCTTTTCGTACACGTACACCAATTCGTTCGTTACCTATACGGCCGCAGCCAACGGTGCGACGCCGGCTACGACGATCAATCAATCGATTGCAAACTATAACGCATACACGAGTGCGTGTAACGGCGGTAGCGCTGCAGGCACGTCCGCATACGGGCAGGCGGTCTGCGCTCCCGGCGTAACGGCGGCAGCGTGTTACAGTGCGGCTGGGGCGCCGGTAGCGCAGGCGTCGTGCACGGCGGCCGACGTCGCGAACCCCTACTGGAACTCGCCGGTTCAGGGATTCCTCGATCCCGCCGGCAAGTACGCGCCGTACGATCTCTTCGCCGGCCCGTCTCCCGGTGCCGGCGGCTATGAATCCTTCGTCGCGCCTCACGTCGGGACGCTTGTCCTCAATTACAAGCACGACAAGTTCTCCATCACTCCCGCGCTCCAAGTTTCCGGCGGGATAAAGTACGGCTATCCGATTGCGACCCAGGGTGTCGATCCGTCGACGTGCACCGCGCCGCTTTCAGGCTCGGTCGGCTCGGATCCACGGTATCCGTACGGCGGTTTCGGAAGTCCTTACGATGCAACGCAATGCTACACGGCGAACCCCGACGGCAGTCACACATCCGGTGCGTATTTGGTTCCGATTCCAAACCCTGCCAGCGGAAAGTTCGACGGTGTCGGTGCGTATACTGAACCGACGCGGCTCACGCTCGCAACGCAGCTTTCGTACGATATCAATCCTCGCGTCACGACCGTGCTGACGCTCTCGAACATCGTCGATACGTGTTTCGGCGGCACCAAAGCGCCATGGACGAACGTTCCGGGCGTAGCGTCGAACAAAGTTTGCTCGTATGGCGCAGGGTATACGGGCGTAGGCATATTGCCGATCGGGAATAACTACAATCCCGGAACGGCCATTCAGCCGTTCCAAGCTCAATCGTACTACCCCGGTATTTCAGCGCTCCCGTTTAACGCCTATATCGACTTCAAAATCAAGCTGTAGCGTTCGGCGGTTACGCCATGCAACGAAAGGCCTCCGTTCGCGGAGGCCTTTCGCTTTTCTGGAGGCAAAGGGCGGACACGATGCAGCACGGCTATAAATGCGAAGATTGCGAGGTCGCGATCTTTCCGACGACGACGGCGGCCGAGTTGCGATGGCTGCGAGACCGCACGCATATCGCCCGCGAAGTTGCGAAACACTCGAGTACCGGCCTCGATTCGTGGATGGCGGAAGGGCTCGATTTTCTTTCCGAACACCAAGGGCACGCAATCGTGCTCGTAAGCAGACGTCCGTAGAGTGGGACGCGCCGCTCATCGCTCCGTGCCGCCGGTTTGCAATGCCGCGGGGATTCCGCACTCAGTCCGTCTAACGCCCGTCTTTCTGGAGGTTGCGTATGATCGCGATAGCTCGTTTCCGAAGCCTGTTCTTCGCCGGCGCTCTAGTTGCCGATATGGTGTTGGTGAGCGCGCCCGCACCCGCCTCAATCGATTTAGTCGTGGGCTCCCGCACCGTCGTAGCGAATGCGCCGATTGCGGATTGCAATACGAAGGCGAAAGGTGCGCTGACTGCCGTTCTGCATTATGCCTTCGATGTGAAACCCGGCACCGGACAGTGGTTCGCGTACGGACCGCGCGATGCGGACGGTAAGTCGTCTGCTGCGGCGGCGGTTCAATGCTATCCGGTCAATACGGGATACGTAGTCACGTTCACGTGTTCGGCGGAAGTCCCACCCAGCCCGGATACCGCGAGCGTGCTTTGCACGAAGCTGACCGCCGCGTTCGGAAGCGGCGCGTCCGCTGCGCCGTCGCAGAAGCTGTAGGAATTTCAATTATGATAAAATCCTATCGAAGCCGTGCAGTTTTCGCAGTCGTTCTCATCGCTGCGACCTTCTCGTGCTTCGCAGTGACGCCCGCAGCGATCGAGATGTCGACCGGCATTCGATACGTCGTTCCCGACGCATCGGCCGACCAATGCAGCACGAAAGCCAAGGCTGCGCTCTCAGCGTACTTGCAAAATCCTACCGAATCAAACTCCGGCAGCGGCGACTGGCTCGCGTTCGGCCCGATCGGCGTGCAAGGACCTTCGACCGCTGCTGCGGCGGTGAGATGCTATCCGGCCGATAAAGGGTACGTCGTAACCTTCAATTGCGTCGTCGAAAGTGCGGACAATCCGTATACGGCGGATGCGCTCTGCCTGGACGTCTACCATAGTTTTTCCGGCAAAGCCGTGACGCCGCTCGCTACGCCGCCGCCGCTTGCAACGGGCTGCACGACGAAAAACCTCGTCGGCACGTGGACCTCCGATCGATCCGGGCCAACGTTCACGATGGACGTCAACGGTAATCTCACCGACAGCGAAGGCACTTCGGGCAGTTGGATTCTCTACGGAAACACCGTTACGCTCACGTATTACGGGAACCACGCTTTGACGCTCAAACCCGACGGAAAGCACATGAGCGGCGGCGGCTACGACCTTACGCGAAAATGCTAGATCGAGTATTCGAGCCAGACTTGCCGCATACGCTACTCCGGTACGCGAAGCTTCTCGCCGGGCGCTAGACCCGCCGCTCGAAGATGGTTCAATTCGGTGATCCGGTCGATTGTCTCTTGAACATCACCGGTGTCGCTTGTGTGCGCTGATGCGATTGACCACAACGTATCGCCGTACCGCACGGTCACGGTCGTGTAGTGCGCCACGCCGGCGGCGTACAGATGCATGCTCGAAAGCGTCGGCAACGTCACCATGAGGCTGAGGCTGGCCAGCGCGATCGCGGGCATCAGGGTGAATCGTTTTCGCATGGACATTGCTCCCATCGCTATGTAGTGCCAAACCCACGTTCGGGCACAAACTTCGCCCACATTTTGGGCCAAACGCTTGTTCGACCCCTATATTTTACCACGTCGCTTGCGTCGATTGTCAATACTCTTGCGAACGTATGTTTGCGTTTTCGGTGACGCTATGGTAGGGTTGTAGCGCAAGCCAATGCCATACGCATGGCATTCCGCCGACCCCCTCGGAGAGATACATGATCGAAAAGCCGGCGACCGAACGGCAACAGCACATTCTGAGCGTTATACGGCAATTCACTTCGGAGCGCGGGTACCCGCCGTCGGTGCGCGAGATCGGCGAACGCGTCGGCCTATCGTCTTCTTCGACGATTCACGCCCATCTCAAAGCCCTCGAGAAGCGGGGAATGATCTCTAGGGACCCGACAAAACCGCGAGCGTTGCGTTCCAATATGTCGGGACCGTCGCCGGCCGTTCCGGAGAGCGTCGTCATGCCGATCGTCGGCAGGGTCGCCGCCGGCACGCCGATTACGGCGCAGGAAAACCTGGAAGGCGAGTTCGTTTTGCCGTCGTCGTTCGTTCCGCGGTCTTCCGATTCGTTCATGCTGCGCGTTGCCGGCGACTCGATGATCGAAGCCGCTATTCTCGACGGCGACCTCATCGTTGTGCGGCCGCAAAAGTCTGCGGCCAACGGCGAGATTGTCGTCGCGATGCTCGACGGTGATGCAACCGTAAAACGCTTTTACCGTGAAGAGGGCCGCGTGCGTCTCCAGCCGGAGAATCGCAGCATGGCGCCAATCTACGCGAGCGATGTCGAGATCATTGGCCGCGTTGAGGCTGTCGTCCGCAGGCTCTAAGTGGTTCGAAACCCGCTTCGCGCCCGCGATGCGCTGCTTCGGAGATCTTCCGTTCATCGTTGCGCTGCGCGAGGCACTGCCGTGGAGTTTCGTCGCTCTCGTGGCAGCGCTCGTCGTCTTTTTCCCCCTTACCCCGGCCCCGGGAGCGCTATTTAGCGCGAGCTTCGGATTGCGGCTCTCCGGTGCGTTTCTGCCGGCCTTCGCGATCATGGGGATGGCGCTCGTACCGCTGCTTTCGTGGCGATATGCCCGACGCGCCGGACTTCCACGGATCCCCGTCATCGTTGCCGGCGTTGCCGGCTTCGGGCTCGCGCTGCCGGCGCTGCACGGGAATGCAGTGCACGTATTCGCGACCTTTGGACCGAGCAGTCTTTTCCTTGCAATCGTCATCTGCGGTCTTGTTGCCGGATCGATTGCAGTCGCGCGCCGCATTGCGCTTCCCGCGCCGGTATGGAGCGGCGCAGTAGGCGGCGTTCTCGCGTGCGTGCTGCTGCGGGCGATGCACGTTTCCGTAGCGGTTCTTGTTGCGGCGGCATTGCAGCCGCTCGCGAAGCTCGGCGACACGTATTTTGCGCTGCTGGCCATCGTGGTCGTCGAAACGCTGCTTTGGTCGATCGGAATGCATGGGCCGGCGCTCCTTGCTGCCGTCGTCACGCCCGTCTATCTCACCCTTCAGACGCAGAACTCAACTGCGTACGCGCATCACGAACCGTTGCCGCATATCGTCGTCGTATCGTTGTTCTTATTCGTCTTTCCCGGAGGAGCCGGTGCGACGTTGCCGCTGGCTCTCCTCTTCGCATTTTCCCGCGTATCGCGGTTGCGCACGATCGGCCGGGTCACCGTGCTTCCGGCGCTCATCAACACGAACGAGCCCCTTCTTTTCGGCGCGCCTGTGGTCTTCAATCCATACCTCATTCCGCCGTTCGTTATCGCGCCCGTCGTCCTCGCGACGGTCACGTATGCTGCCGTCGCACTCAATCTGGTCGGCCGCGCGGTGTATTACGTTCCGTCTTCCATTCCAACGTTCGTCTCGACGTTTCTTGCGACTCTGGATTGGCGCGCCACCGTACTGGTAGCCGCGAACATCGTCATAGCCGGCGCGATCTACCTTCCATTCGTGCGCGCCTACGAACGGCATCTGGAACGAACCGCGTGATCGAACATCTGTGCCGCGAATTCGCAATCGATACGGCGGTGCGCGATGCGGCGATCCGCGCTCGAGATCGCGTGCGAGACGTGCGCTACCCCTGTACGGGCATGGTAAAAATTGCGATGTTACGCGCGTTTTACGATGCACGCATATCGGATAGCGAACTCAATGGGACGAGTGGCTACGGTTACGATGATGCGGCGCGGACCGCGTACGAATCTTTGCTCGCGAAAATTTTCGGAGTCGACCGTGCGCTGGCGCGGATCTCGATCGTAAGCGGAACGCATGCCATAATCGCCGCGCTTAGCGCGTGCGTAGGGCCGGGCGAGCGATGTATTTCCGTGGCGGGACGGCCGTACGATACGTTACGCAACGCGATCTGCGGTGCGCCCGATTCACTCGTGGAGCGCGGCATGTCGTACGAAGAAGTGGAACTCTGCGACGATGGCACGGTCGACATCGAAGCCGTGCGCCGATCGTTGCGCGAACGAGCCGTTCGCGCGGTGTTCGTGCAGCGATCGCGCGGTTACGCGCCGCGGCGGTCGATCGACATCGAGGCTTGCTCGCGCATATTCGCTGCGGTTCGGGAAACGAGTCCGCAGACGCTGATTCTGGTGGACAATTGTTACGGAGAGCTGGTCGAGGCGCGCGAACCCACGCACGTCGGCGCCGATCTCGTTATGGGCTCGCTGATTAAAAATCTCGGCGGATCGCTTGCTCCTGCCGGAGGATATGTCGCCGGATCCGCCGCGCTCGTCGATCGCGTCGCTTCGCGTCTGTACGCACCCGGTCTCGGGACGGCACTCGGCCCGACGCTCGGCTATGGCCGCGCGTTCATTCAGGGTCTTTTTCTCGCGCCGCTCGTCATCGAGCAAGTGCTGCGCGGATTGGATTTCTCCGCCGCGCTTTTCTCGGAACTGGGGTATTACGTCGATCCGGCGCCCGGGGCTCGCAGGACCGACATCGTTCAAGCGATACGGCTCGGCAACGCCGAACTCGTGAAACGTTTCGCGGAAGGCCTGCAGCAAGCCATGCCGCTCAACGCGCGTTTCCGTCCCGAACCCGGACGGGTGCCGGGATATCCCGATCCGGTCATTATGTCCGGCGGGGCGTTCGTAGCCGGCGCGACGATCGAACTCTCGTGCGACGCTCCGATGCGCGAACCGTATGAAGTCTATCTGCAAGGCGGTATCGTCGCGGAACACGCTTTTCTCGGCGCGTTGTTAGCGGCCCAATGTGTGGCTGCTTGAAGGCTGCCGTTACGTCTTAGAGAACATTTAGCGACGGTGAGCACACAACAAAACCGCCCCAACGAGCGGCGTTACCAACGCACGAGCGTCGATTTCCCAACGACCATCATCGTGCCGGGCCACGAACTTATTCTCTCCGGTCGTGCGCGCGACATGAGTCGCGGCGGCATGCGCGTCGCAACGCCGACCGATCTTCCGGCCGGACAGCCCGTTTTGCTGCGGTTCGTGCTCCCCGGCGGCGAAAGAGAGATGCTCATCCGCGCGCGAATCGTCCTCTCGTTCTACGAAGCATCGACCGCATCGTACGCACACGGCATCGCCTTCACCCAATACTCAACGCGGGATCACGACGACATCTCCGCCTGGGTAGAAGGCACCAAAGAACCCCAACTAGAGACCTAATCAACACGGACGCTTCCCCCGGCAAACGCCCCCCGCGATGTTTGCCGAAGGCAAACAAGCCGCCCCCGATGTTTGCCGCAGCAAACGAGCCCGCCCGCCACCGAGCGTAAAACCGGCCGGTTTCGTCCAGATCTAGGAGCCTAGATCCGAAGCGTACGAAAGTACGTGAGGATCGTAGCGACGACGAGCTGGGCGAAACCAGCCGGTTTTACTGTTCGCCGAGGAAGCCGTAGAAGTAATACCGATTCCCGTCGGACGTCGTAACGACGATGCGCGTGTCTTCAATCGTCGCTTCCTTCACCGTTTTGCCGACCAGCGTATCGAGAATTGCCTGCGCTTGAAGAAACTCAGCCTCGCGTAGAGCGTCCGGCTCTACTTCGATGAGGTCCATAAGTTCGTCGATGCGGTCGTTCATTGTCACCTTATGTGTATTCGTCCGGTGCGGCCGTTTTGTTAGCCGAACCTTTACTTGCATCTCAGGCCTACCAGGACCTAGACGACCGCACCAGAGAAGGCCAAGCGGCCATGTACCAGCTCGAGGTCCTCAGCGGACCGTTAGACGGAAAGACCTGGACGTTCGAGAGCGAGATCACGATTGGACGCGATGACGCCGTCGCTGAAGCCTGTATTGCTCTCGATCGTTATGTTTCCCGCAAACATGCCCATTTACGCGTTGACGGCGACGCTCTCAACGTGACCGATCTGCAGAGCCGCAACGGCACGAAGGTTAACGGCGAACCTGTGGTCGGCAATATCGCAATGCCGATCGGCGATTCGTTCGTCGTCGGTCGGACGATGCTTCGCGTTACGCGGGCATAAGCAAGGAAGCAATGTACGTTGCGACGACCGTCGCTCGCGCAAGGGCGCTCTGCGCCGACCTTCCGCGTCCGCTCGGCTTCATCCCTACTATGGGCGCGCTTCACGGCGGTCACTTCGAACTCGTTCGGTGCGCCGGCCTAGCGTGCGCGTCGCGCGCCGCATCGGTGTTCGTTAATCCGCTGCAGTTCGCGCCCGACGAAGATCTGGATCGCTACCCTCGGGATGCACAGAACGACCGCTTGCGCTTGGAGCAGCACGGAGTTGACGTGCTCTTTGCCCCCGCAGCGCGGGACGTTTATCCGAAAGGATTTTCGACAAGCGTCGATCCGGGGCCGGTCGGGGCCGGATACGAAGGCGCGAGCCGGCCCTCGCATTTCTCGGGCGTCGCAACGATAATCGTGAAGCTGCTCGACATCGTCCGCCCGGACGTGCTCTACGTCGGCCAAAAAGATGCGCAGCAATCCGCCGTTATTCGAAGAATCGTCCACGATCTCGATATCCCGGTTCGGGTCGAGATCGTTCCGGTCGTACGCGACGCCGACGGGCTCGCGCTTTCGAGTCGAAATATCTACCTGAACGCGCGCGAACGCGAAGATGCGGCATCGCTGCACCGGGCTGTCCTCGCGGTCCGCGACGCGATGACGTCGGGCGTCGCAAAAGACCAAGCAATTCGAGCGGCGACCGCGGTCCTTTCTACCTCGGCGGTCCTGGATTATCTCGATGTCGTCGATGCCGACTCGTTCGAGCCGATCGGTGCGCTGCGCGCCGGTGCCTTTATCGTTGCGGCCGCACGGTTCGGAAAGACACGGCTCCTGGACAACGTATGGATCCAAGCATGAAGGGTGCGCGCGTGCTCCTGGGCGTCTGCGGCGGAATCGCCGCGTACAAGATGGCCGGTGTGGCAAGCGCGCTCGTGCAGGCAGGCGCAATCGTCGACGTGATATTGACGGCAGAGGCCGAGCGCTTCATCGGACCGTTGACCTTCGCTGCGCTGACGGGTCGCGCGGTCTACACGTCGCTATGGGATGCGCCCGAGCGCATTCCTCATATTCGTCTGGTCCGAGAGGCGCAAGCAATACTCGTCGCTCCGGCTACGGCGAACGTTATCGCCAAACTTGTGAGCGGTATCGCAGACGATCTGTTGCTGACCGCGTTGCTCGCGGCCCGCGTTCCGATAATCGTAGCGCCGGCGATGAACGATGCGATGTACGCGCATGCTGCGACGCAGGCAAACATCGCGACGCTCCTCGCGCGCGGATACGGCATCGTGCCGCCGGAGAGCGGCTTTCTCGCCGAGCGCGAAAGCGGCATCGGGCGCTTAGCCGCGCAAGAGCGTCTGATCGATGCGCTGCAGACGGCGATCGCGCGAACGCAGTCGCTGCGTGGGAAACGCGTTGCGATTACCGCAGGACCGACGCGCGAGGCATTCGATCCGGTGCGGTACGTCAGCAATGCATCGACGGGTGCGACGGGGATAGCGATTGCACGAGAGGCGGCGATGCGCGGGGCGGACGTGACGCTGCTGCTCGGACCTACGCTGCTCGATGCGCCGACGGGGGCGCGCACGTTTCGCTTCACGACCGCGCAAGAATTGCTCGACCTTGCGATGACCCACGCGGCCGATGCGGACGTAACGATTGCGACGGCGGCAGTTGCGGATTGGCGTCCCGCGCAACGGTTCGATGCCAAAGTAAAGAAAACGAGCGACGATCTCACCGTGCAAATGGTGCGCAATCCCGACGTGCTTGCCGAACTCGGCAAGGGTAAGGCATCGACGTTTCTGGTGGGGTTCGCGGCCGAAACGGAGGCTCACGAAATCAACGCGCGGGAGAAAATCGAGAAGAAAAACTTGGATGCCGTCGTTGTCAACGACGTCGCGGACGAAGCCGGTTTTGGACTGGTGCGCAATACGCTGACGGTCCTTTGGGGACGTTCGGGACGGCGCGATTTGGGCACCGCCGAGAAATCGATTCTTGCGGCGCGCCTGCTCGATACGATCGAAGAATTGCTCGCGTGCTCTTAGCGATCGATGTCGGCAATACCGAGATGAAGCTCGGCGCATTTCGGCACGATGCCCCGCAGCCGGTGCACACGTGGCGCGTGACGACGGAATTGCGGCGCACTCCCGATGAGTACGGTGTCTTTTTCACGCAGCTTTTTGCAACGTCCAAGATGGACGTCGCGGAGATCGACGCGGTCGCGATTGCGAGCGTCGTACCGAAACTCGATCCCGTGCTGGCCGCAGTCGCTCAGCGTTTCTTAGGCGTTTCTGCAATCTTTCTAGAACCGCAGCGGCAATCGCTCATGACGGTTGCGACGGAGCGGCCATCGGAAGTCGGTGCCGACCTGCTGGCCGCCGCAATCGGCGGCCGCGCGAAATACGGTTCTCCGCTCATCATCGTAAGTTACGGCACCGCAACCGTTTTCACCGCGGTATCTCTTGCGGGTGAATATCTCGGCGTTGCGATCGCCCCGGGCATTGCGATCTCGATCGATGCGTTGATCGGAAAGACGGCGAAACTTCCGCAGATTGCGCTCGAAGCGCCGGCGGCTGCGATCGGCCGCACGACGGTGGAAGCGCTGCAATCGGGCATCGTATACGGGTTTGTCGGACAAACCGAGGCAATCGTGGCCCGGATGCGCGCCCAGCTCGGCTCGCCCGCTACCGTAGTAGCAACCGGCGGCCTCGCGGAGGTCATCGCCAAACACAGCGCGATCGTGGATCGTTTCGATCCGTTCCTGGGACTCGAAGGTTTGCGATTATTCCATCAGGCATCGATCTGATATACTCGATTTTGCGATGACTCGAACGGTCGCTCCGTTGCGGATCGGCAGCCATGAGATCTGGCCGCCCCTTATCTTGGCGCCAATGTCCGGCGTAACGAACCGGACGATGCGTGCGCTCTATAAGCCGTTTGGTTTCGGCCTCACCGTAACCGAATTCGTTTCATCGAATGCGTTAAAATTCGGCAGTAAGCGCACGATGGAGATGATCGATCAGCACGGGCTGGAAAAGCCGGTTTCGACGCAGCTTTGGGGCGACGATCCTTCCACAATGGCGGCGGCCGCGCGAATCGTGCGCGAATGCGGAGCCGATATCGTGGACATAAATTTCGGCTGTCCCGCGCCAAAAGTGACGAAAACGAACGGCGGTTCGGCATGCCTGCGTGACCTGGATCGTTGTGAAGCGATTATGGAAGCCGTCGTTGCCGCAGTCGATTGTCCGGTTACGATGAAGATGCGGCTCGGATGGTCCGAAGACGCGCTGGTATACGAGGAAGCCGCGCGCCGCGCGCAAAGCGCCGGCGTTGCCGCAGTAACGCTGCACGCCCGCACCGCGCGCCAATTTTACAAAGGCAACGCAGATTGGACGCATATAAAACGTCTGAAGGCCGCGGTCGATATTCCGGTGATCGGTAACGGTGATCTTGACGAACCGCACGATGCGATGCAGCGCATGCACGAGAGCGGCGTCGATGCAATCATGCTTGGGCGTGCGACGCTCGGCAATCCCTGGCTCGCAGCGCAGATCGCCGACCTGATGGAGGGACGTCCGATGCGGCAGACGCCCGCGCCGTCCGATCGACTACGCTTCTGCGTAGCGCACTACCGTCGCATGGTCGAAGAGCTCGGGGAAGCGCGCGCCGTTCCGCAGATGCGCAAACACGTCGCACTCTATCTCAAGGGGATGCCGGGCTCCTCCGTTTTGCGGGAGCGGATCATGCATATTGAGGAAGCCGATCGAGCAATCGGCGTCATCGAAGAAACGGCCGCGCACCTCCAAGCCGGCGCGATGGCTGCTGCTTGAAAACGCGGAAAATGATACGTGGCCTAATGTGCGTTCCCGATTCGGGCGCAAGCGCTCGTTGAAGAACGAGATCGATTCGCACGACGACCTCTACGGTGCGGCGTCGCCGCATGAGTTAGCGGAGCAGGTCATGGAGGACTACAAGCAGTTTCTCAATCCGCCGCTTGCGCGCGTGATGAAACTCTCGAGCTCTCCAGTCGAGGTTCGCGCGCAGGGCGCGACGATCTGGGATCACAACGGCAGAGCGTATCTGGATTTTGCGGGCGGTTACGGCGTATTTACGCTTGGACATTCACATCCGCGTGTAATCGCGGCCGTTACGAAGCAGATGCAGATGCTTTCTCTATCCGGAAAGACGATGTTCAACGTCATGCTGGGGCGTGCGGCAAGACGCTTGGCGGAATTTGCTCCGGGCGATCTGCAGATTTCGTTTTGGTGCAACAGCGGAACGGAAGCCGTGGAAGGCGCAATCAAGCTCGCGCGTGCGGCGAGCGGGCGCGCTACGATCGTCGCGACGAACGATGCGTATCACGGTAAAACGCTCGGGGCGCTTTCGGTGAGCGGGCGCGAAACATTTCAGGCGCCGTTTCGCCCGCTGCTCGAAGACGTCGAGCGTGTTGCGTATGGCGATGCGTCGGTTCTCGACGCCGCATTGCGCGGCGCGGCAGCGTTCGTCGTCGAGCCGGTTCAGGGCGAAGGCGGAGTCAACGTTCCGCCGCTTGGATATCTGCGCCTCGTACGCGAAGCGTGCGATCGCACCGGCGCTCTTTTCATCGCCGACGAAGTGCAGACCGGGCTCGGCCGTTGCGGATATCGATTCGGCTGCGACCGCGACTGCGTCGTCCCCGACATCATGACGCTCGCAAAAGGCCTTTCCGGGGGCATCGTTCCGGTAGGCGCGTACATCGCGCGAGCGCATGTTTGGAACAGCGCATATGCTAAAGCTCCCCTCGTGCACACCTCTACGTTCGGAGGAAGCGAGATCGCGTGCGCGGCCGCCCTTGCCGCGATGGACGTCCTCGAAAGCGAAGGTTTAATCGAGAACGCCCGGGAGCGCGGAGAGCAGCTGCTGCACGGCGCGATCGAGGTTGCTGCGGAGTTTCCGACCGTTATTCGCGAGGCGCGCGGTCTCGGCTTGCTCGTCGGCGTGGAACTCACGAACGAGGGATACGGCGGGTGGATTATTCCCGAGATGCTCAAAGCGGGCGTTACCGCCGCGTGGACGCTCAACGCGCAGCGGGTGATTCGATTGGAACCTCCGCTCATCGTAACCGAATCCGAGGTTAAGCGCGGACTGCAGGCGTTACGGGCAGGGGTGGCTGCCGCCGCTGAGAAGCTAGGGCGCTTGTAAAATGCCGTATGTAGAAACGACGATTGCGATCTGCGCTCCGGCACGCGTCGTATACGAACTGGCAAAAGATCAAGAGCGTTTTCCCCAGTACATGCCCGATGTCGAAACCGTACGAGTGTTGGAGCGGCATCCGGGCTATCTCGTAACGCGCTGGAAGACGCTCGTCGAAGAAGCGCCGATCGAATGGACCGAAGAAGACCGCTTCAACGATGCCGCGTTGCAGATCGATTACAAGCTCATCGAGGGCGATTTGGATAAGTTCGAAGGCGCGTGGACGTTTGCGGAACGCGATGGCGAAACGCACGTCGTCCTCGGGGTCGACTACGACTTCGGCGTGCCGACGCTCGCTGAGCTGATCGGTCCGACGCTCGAACGAAAAGTACGGGAGAATAGCGCTATGATGTTAGCCGCTCTCAAAGCGGAGTCCGAAAAATTGTGATCCGCGCGACTGCAAAGTTTTGCTTCGTAATCCATCCCGTTTCGCTCGACGACGTCGCGCGGTACGAGCCCGGGGCTGCCGGAAAAGGCACGCCGATTATCCGCAAGATTCTGGAGTGGATGCCTTCGTACGCCGCCGTGCACGTTACGGGCGTTCGTACGCCCGACGGCCGGGAGACGGAAGGCTGGTTCGTCGGCGCGCCGCTCTTGCCGGACCAAATGATCGAACTTCCTCGCGAAGAGGTGTATAAGCGCATTCTTCGCGCGATTGAAATCGGCGCGGAGCTTGGCGCACAGGTCGCCGGCCTCGGCGCCTTTACGGGCGTCGTCGGTGACGGCGGCGTGACCGTGGCCGACCGTTCGCCGATTCCGGTAACGACGGGCAATTCATTGACCATTGCGGCGGGCATCCATAGTTTATTTCGCGGCGCCGCCGAGATGGGAATCGACCCCGCGGAGTCGACCGCGGTTGTCGCGGGCGCGACCGGCTCGATTGGGAGCGCTTGCGTGAAGCTGATCGCACCGCGCGTCAAGCACGTCATCCTCGTCGCGCGCAACAAAACGCGCCTGGAGAAATTTTACGAACACGTGCGTTCCGGTTTGCCGTGCGAATCGTCGTTTACGACCGATATCGCCGCTGCCGTCCGCCGTTCGCAATTGGTTCTTACCGCGACCTCATCGACGAGCGACGTCATCGAGCCCGAGGATCTGCAGACCGGAGCCGTCGTCTGTGAAGTGTCGCTGCCGCACGACGTCAGCCGGCGCGTAGCGCTCGAACGCCCCGACGTGCTCGTTACTGAAGGTGGGAACATGGTCGTGCCCGGAAATCCGCGATTCGAACGCGTTCGCGAGCCGGGAACCGAATTCGATTTGGGTCTGCCGCCGCGTACGGCGCTTGCGTGCATGAGCGAAACGATGGTGCTTGCGCTCGAAAACCGGTTGGAATGTTACACGCTCGGTCGCGGAAT
The DNA here is from genome assembly GCA_030854045.1 of Vulcanimicrobiota bacterium. GTDB lineage: Bacteria > Vulcanimicrobiota > Vulcanimicrobiia > Vulcanimicrobiales > Vulcanimicrobiaceae > JALYTY01. The sequence goes on from JALYTY010000031.1 coordinate 13,902, forward strand.
CGATCTGCAAAAAGTGCGCGACATCGATGCGATGGCGGCGCGTTGCGGTTTCACGCTTGCAAATATGCGCGCGTTCGACGCAGCGATAACGCCCGAAAACATCGCATCGATCCGCGCTGCGGCGGCATCGCGCCGCGGCGAAGTTGTCGCATAGGGGTACGAAGTGAAAACTGTTGTATCGGTTTCGCTCGGGTCTTCAACGCGCGACCACACCGCGGCCGTTGAACTGCTCGGCGAACGATTCGCGATCTCGCGCGAGGGCGTCGACGGCAAGCTCGACGCTGCAATCGAACGCGTTCGTGTGCTGGACGGAGCGGTCGATGCAATCGGGCTAGGCGGAATAGACGTCTATCTGTACGCCGGAAGCAAACGGTACGCGCTGCGCGACGGCCTGCGATTGCTCGAAGCGGCAAAAATAACGCCGGTTGTAGACGGCAGCGGACTGAAGAACACGCTCGAACGTCAAGCCGTACGTTTCATGCAGGAGGAACTGGGGATCGCGCTTGCGGGTAAGCGCGTGCTTATGGTGAGCGCACTCGACCGCTTCGGTATGGCGCAGGCGCTCGTCGATGCGGGGGCCGACGTGCTCTTCGGAGATTTCATTTTCGCTCTCGACAAAGACATCGCGGTGCGGGACCTCGCAACATTCGAAGAAATGGCCGAGAAATATCTCCCAGACGCATGCAAGCTGCCATTCCAATTCTTTTATCCGACCGGAAAGAAACAAGAGCGGCAGCCCCAGCCGAAATATCCGCAATACTATCATGAAGCCGACGTGATTGCCGGCGATTTTCATTTCATGCGCCAGTTCATGCCGGACCACCTCGATGGAAAAATCGTACTGACCAACACCGTGACGCAAGCGAACATCGACGAACTGCAGCAGCGCGGCGTGAAAATGTTGATCACGACAACCCCCGATGTGGGCGGCCGCTCCTTTGGGACCAACGTCATCGAAGCGGTATTGCTTGCGCTGCTCGGTAAGACGTGGGCCGACGTGTCGCCGGACGATTACGAAGGCCTGCTCAAAGAGTTACAGCTGAAGCCGCGGGTCGTCTCGCTTGGCTCCGGGCGGTAGGCGGGCGAAGGCAGGGGAACGGTCCGGGGGTCCCAAACAAACCGCGCCAGCGTCTCTTGCGGGACGCAATATTTATTATCAAAGGGACTCGCGGCCGGTGCGCGCTGCGGCGTTAGTAGCGAGTCTCGTGAGGGTCTTCTAAGTTGATGAACGATAAAGAGATTGTCCTGACTGCTGAGGGACTTGCGAAGCTCCAAAACGAGCTCGACGAGCTTAAAGCGGTGCATCGTAAAGAGGTCAACGACCGCATTCGCGCCGCCAAAGAATACGGCGATCTGAGCGAAAACGCGGAATACGAAGATGCCAAGCAAGAACAGGCGTTCATCGAAGGCCGAATTCTGAAATTGGAAGCGATGATTCGCAACGCCCGCATCATCGATGAATCGGAGTACGCTGCCGATGAAGTTCATCTCGGCGCAACGGTCAAGGTCAAAGACATTAAAAACAACGGCAACTACGAATTCCACATCGTCGGTTCGGCGGAAGCCGATCCGCAGAATCAGCGCATCTCGAACGAATCGCCGCTCGGGCGCGCGTTGATCGGCCACAAGAAAGGCGACACCGTCGACGTGGCGACCCCGCGCGGAGTCGTAAAATACAAAGTCGAAGCGATTCGCAACTCTTCGGGCACGGCCGCGAAGAAAGCGGCCAAAAAAGCTTCGTAAGAGCGTGGAAGAAGATCTCGGCAGAACCGAAGCAGCGCTCGTAGCGGCCAGACGAAACAATCTGGCCGCTTTACGTTCGCGCGGGAACGATCCGTTCGCCCAGACGCGGTTCGACGTCGATGCCACGACGAACGAACTGCTTGCCCGGTACGCGTTTTTGGACGCGGGCGCAAGAGCCGAATCCGAGCGGTGGAATATCGCGGGCCGGATGATGTCGAAGCGCACTATGGGTAAGACGATCTTCGCCGATCTTCACGACCGCACCGGACGGCTGCAGTGCTACATCCGCAAAGACGAGCTCGGAGATGCCGCCTTCGAGGATTGGGAATCTCTGGACCGCGGCGACATCGTGGGCGCGAGCGGCTTCATGTTCCGGTCGAAAAAAGGCGATCTTACGCTGCACGTAACGTCCTTTGCCGTTCTCGGTAAAGCCTTAATGCCGCTGCCCGACAAGTGGCACGGTTTACAGGACGTCGAAAAACGCTACCGTCAGCGCTATGTGGATCTCATCGTAAATCCCGCCGTCCGCGACACGATGATCGCGCGCAGCCGAATCGTGGCAGAGACGCGGCGCTTTATCGATAGCTACGGGTTTTTTGAAGTCGAAACACCGACGCTTTTGCACGTCGCGGGCGGCGCATCGGCGCGGCCGTTTTTGACGAGCGTTCACGCGCTATCGAACGAGACGATGCAGCTGCGGATCGCAACCGAACTGAATTTGAAGCGCCTCATCGTGGGCGGGATGGAACGCGTGTACGAGATTGGGCGAATCTTCCGCAACGAAGGCATCGATACGACCCACAATCCCGAATTTACCATGCTCGAACTCTATGCGGCCTATTGGGACGTAAACGACATGCGCGATTTTAACGAAGCGCTGATCGCGCAGCTCGTTCGCGTCGCGACCGGCGGAGATACCGCCCTGCAATGTGGAGGCCGCTCGATCTCTTTCGCGCTGCCGTTCGCGCGCCTGGCATATCTCGATGGTATCGCGCGATACTCGAACGGCGAGTTTACGCGCGAACGCTTGTTGGACGCGGGCGAAGCGGCGCGGATTCTACGCGAACTCGATTTGCCGAAATCTCCCACGCACGGCCACGCGCTCGATAAAATTTTCGAACGAGTGCTCGAGCCGAATCTGATCGAGCCGACCTTCGTGACCGATTATCCCGTTATCATCTCGCCGCTCGCTAAACGTAAAGCGGGCGATTCGGAGCTGGCCGACCGATACGAGCTTTTTTGCGCGAATATGGAGATATCCAATGCGTTCACGGAGATCAACGACCCCGACGATCAACGCGCGCGTTTCGAATCGCAGATCGCGCAACGTGCCGAAGGCGACGAAGAAGCTCCGGAGCCGGATTGGGATTTCGTCCGTGCGCTCGAATACGGTATGCCGCCGACGGCCGGCATCGGAATCGGGATGGACCGCCTGATCATGCTGCTCACCGATAGCGCCTCGATCCGCGACGTGCTTTTATTTCCGCTGCAGCGCCGGCACGGCTGACCCGCCCGAACGATGCCGCAACGCAACCGCAGCGAAGCGGCGAGTGTCTTGACGTGCGTCACCTACACCGCATTCAAAGTTCGGAGATCACATGGATCTAACCAAAGAATACCCCCGCAGCGTCCATGAAAAAATGCATGGGCTCGTACAGATCGCGCGGACGGTCGATAAAGGCAAGGCTACGGTCGACGGCAATATCGGCGAATATCACTACAACTGTCCGATGGATCAGGCCGTTTTCGGATTTTTGGGCATGGACCACGAAGCGCTGCTCGATGTCATCAGAACGAAGAAGAGCGATGCGGAGATCGACGCCTATGTGAAGACCTTCACGGATAAGAAATCGCCGCAAGCGATCGAAGGCTGGAACTCGGAGTACCTAACGCACGCGCCCGAGGGAGAATCGCTCGTATATTTCGAGAAACTGAGGGACGGGATCGCACCGGGGCGGACGGATATCACGACCTGGGCCGACCTGCTGGATATCGACGAGAAGCGCACGGTTCCCAAGCGCGAATCCGTGACGGCGTAACGACGACACTACGCTGTGCCGTCGAGTACGACGGCACGGCGTTCTGCGGTTTTCAATTTCAGCCGCAGCTTCGGACCGTCGCGGGGAGCTTAGAAGCGGCGTTATCGCGGCTTTTGCACGAACCCGTGAAGGTTACGGCAGCCGGACGAACCGATTCCGGCGTCCATGCGACCGGCCAAGTCGTTTCGTTTCGGACGGAGCGGCCCTTTCCGTTCGATAAACTCGCAATCGCTCTGAACAACGTGCTGCCGTCGGATATCAGCGTGCGCGACGCCGCGGTTGTCAGCGAGCCTTTTTCCGCGCGATTCTCCGCGCGCGAACGCCGCTACGTCTACGCAATTTACAACGAGCCGGATCGCTCCGCGCTCGTCTTTCGCCATGCGCATCACGTTTACGCGGGGTTAAATATCGAACGAATGCGCGCGGCCGCTCTTCCCTTGCTGGGAGAACACGATTTCCGTTCCTTCTGCGGCGTGCTTCCGGAAAGCGGTGGCACCGTCAGGATCTTGACGTCGCTAACGATCGAACGCCGCGGGCCCTTCGTTCGCATCGAGATGTCGGCTGATGGATTTCTGCACCGCATGGTTCGCACGATCGTCGGGACGCTCGTCGAGTGCGCGCGGGACCGGCGCGATCCCGATTCAATCTCCGGTATTCTGGAAGCGCGAAGGCGAGAAGCGGCGGGCGTAACGGCGCCGGCGCGCGGGCTCTACCTTGCCGGCGTAAAGTACGTCGACGGCTACAACAGCTTTCGCGAGCCGCCGCTCTTTGCAGGCACCGCGTCGATCTCGGAGAGTAGCCGCTCGAGCTGACGGATCTGACCGATGCTGAGTCGCCGCATCAGTGCGATCGCGGCCGCATCCAGGGTTATGCGGCTCTCTTCGCAGAGCCGTTTGCCCGCCGCGGTGAGTTCGAGGTGTCCGGCGCGGCCGTCCCGAGGGTCCGGCGTACGCATCACGATTCCCCGGGACTCAAGCGGTAGTACGGCTCGCGATACGCCGGAGGGCGTTAAGCCGAGGTGCGCCGC
>JALYTY010000048.1 GCA_030854045.1 Vulcanimicrobiota bacterium
GTTATCATCGGTTCGATCGCAATCACCAATCCCGGACGCAGCACGATGCCGGCGCCCGCCGTGCCGTAATTGGGCACCTGCGGCTCCTCGTGCATCTCCCTGCCGACGCCATGCCCGACGAGTTCCCGGACGATGCCGAAACCGGCGGCTTCCGCGTGTTTCTGCACGGCAGCCCCGATGTCGCCAAGCCGTCTTCCCTTACGCATCTGAGCGATGCCGAGCATCAAACACTCTTGCGTGACGTCCAGCAGCCGCCGTGCGCCGCTCGATACGTTACCGATTGCGACCGTCACCGCGCTGTCGCTGACGTATCCCTCAAGAGTGGTGCCGATATCCACGGAGAGCAGATCGCCGTCGCGCAAAACGTAACCGCCCGGAATGCCGTGAACGACCTGCTCGTTCACCGACGTGCAGATCGACGCTTTGTATCCGTGATAGCCCTTAAACGTCGGGACGCCGCCGAGATCTCTGATGGACCGCTCCGCCATCTCATCGAGGGTTCCGGTCGTTACTCCGGGACGCGCGGCATGCATCAGGTCGGTAAGGACCTTCGATGTGATCTTCCCGCTGCGGCGCATGGTCTCGATCTCGCGCGCTGATTTCAACGTCACCATTATCGTGATGCTTCGAGCGCGAGCGCGCGTTCCAGTTCGGACGTCACGGCGGCAACGGGCTGCGTAGCGTCGATGGAAACGAGGCGATGCGAACGGTTGTAGTACTCAATGAGCGGCATCGTTTGCGCTTCGAAAACGTCCAAACGCTTCTGTATCGTACCGGGCTTATCGTCCTCACGTTCAACAAGTACGCCGCCGTCTTCATCGTCGATCCCCGGAATCGCCGGAGGATTGAATCGCTCGTGATAGACACGGCCGTTTCGGGGATTCGTCCACCGTCCGAGAAGCCGTTCTTCGAGCAATGACCTCGGTATTGCGAAGTAAATTGCGCGAGGCATGCCGCGCCCGCGCGCTTGCAGCGCCCCGTCCAGAGCTTCGGCTTGCGCGGCCGTGCGCGGAAAGCCGTCGAAAAGTACCCCAGCGTCGTCGCGAAGCTCGCCTTCGACCATACGAACGATCAATTCGTCGGGAACCAGTTCGCCGCGCTGCATGAATCCTTGCGCCGCTTTTCCGAGATCGCTGCCGCGATTGCGATGATCGCGCAGCAAGTCTCCGGTAGCGATCTGGCGATACCCGAAGCGACTCTGAAGAATTTGCGCTTGCGTTCCTTTTCCGGCTCCAGGACCGCCGAGCAACACCACGTCGCCCATTATTTCTTGATGAACCCGCGGTAGTCGCGCATCGCAAGCCGCGCTTCGATCTGCGTGATCGTGTCGAGCGCCACGCCGACGACGATAAGCAGCGACGTGCTGCCGAGATAGAACGTTGTTACCGAGAGTCCGCGCTGAAGCGCGCCCGGCAGAACGGCCAGCACACCGAGGAAGATCGCGGCGGCCGTCGTCAATCGCATCAATATCTTGTTGAGATATTGCACCGTCGGTTCACCCGGGCGAATTCCCGGAACGAAGGCACCGGTTTTCTTTAGGTTGTCGGCGACGTCGCGCGTGTTGATGACGATCGAACTGTAGAAAAACGTGAAGATGACGACTAGGAAGAAGTATGCGACGTTGTAAAGCCAGCCATTGGGACTGAAATAGACGCTAAGGAATGTCGCAACACTGGAGATGGGACCCGATGCGCCGCCCTTGTTGAACCACGAGAGCGCCTGCTGAGGAAGTAGCAGGATCGATATCGCGAAGATGATCGAGATGACGCCGGCGTTATTTAGCCGCAGCGGGATGTACGTCGAGCGTCCCGCGAACATCTTGCGTCCGACCGTACGGCGCGCTTGCTGCACGGGTACGCGCCGTTGCCCCTGGTACATAAAAATGATTCCGACGATGATGAGGATTGCGAAAACGATATAGAGGACGAGGTTGAGCAGCGACTCGCCTCCGCTTGCGGCCGAAGAGTACGTCGTCGCAACGTATTGCGGGTAACGAAGCACGATGCCGATGAAGATGATGAGCGAAACGCCATTTCCAATACCTTTGTCGCTGATTTGCTCGCCGAGCCACATGAGAAAGAGCGTACCGGAGACCATCGCGACGATTGCAAAAAGCTTATAGAATATCGACGTATCGTAGAAGACGTTGTTGGCGGCCATAGCGTTTGCCATGAACGTCGCTTGCAAGAGCGCAAGCACGATCGTCAACCAGCGGGTGTACTGACTAATTTTTTTGCGGCCTTCCTCGCCGCCTTTCTTCGCCATCTCTTCGAGTTGCGGCAACACGACCGTCATCAGCTGCATGATGATCGATGCGTTGATGTAGGGAGTGATGCCCATCGCGATTACCGAGAGCTTCTGCAGCGCGCCGCCCGAGAGAAACCCGAGCAAGTTGTAGAACGTGCCGCTTTGCAGCACGCGCTGCCAGTTCGCTTCGTTGACGTTCGGCAATTGCACGTGGATCATGAAAACGAACCACGCAAACGCGAAGAAAACGAACCCGACGCGTTTGCGAATCTCGGGAACTAAGAGCGCTGCGCGAAGATTGTCGAACACTATCGCGCTGCGACGCCGTCGCCCGGAGCGGTGTCGACGTCAGCATCGGGGATGCGCGCGCCCGCGGCGCGCAGTGCTTCCAGCGCCGAGCGTGAGAACACGATATCGCGAAACTGCAAGCCGGTGGGCAGCGATGCGCCGTTCTTGGCACCACCAAGGATCTTTATGCCGTCTTCGAGCGATTTCACGATGCCGCGCTCCCGCAGCGATTGCGGCGAAACCTCTATCGAAGAATCCCATCCATCGAGCTGATGCAGATTGACAACGGCATATTTCGTCCCGAAGTGACCGGTGTCGCGTCCTTTTTGCGAATAGCCGCGGGCGTGCGGAAGCCGCCGCGCCCAAGGTGTCTGGCCGCCTTCGAATGCCGGACCTTTTCCGCCGCCGGAGCGAACCGTTTGCCCTTTGCCGCCTTCGCCGCCGGTCTTAACCATACCGGAACCGTGTCCGCGGCCGATGCGCTGACGTTTGGGCCAGCTGCCCTTGGCCGGCTTGAGCGCGCCGAGCGTCAGCGGACTCTGCGTCCCGCTCGACGCGTTTGAACCACCGTTTTCCTCTTGTGCCATGTTTGAGAATCCCTATTGGAGTTGAGTTTGTCATCAACGAGCGGGTCTCCGCGAAGCGGAGTCCCGTTATGCGGCGAAGATCTCTTTTACCGTCTTGCCCCGGAGGTTCGCCACATGTTCGGCGGTCTTGAGCGAACGCAACGCCTCGACCGTCGCACGCACGACGTTGATCGGATTGTTCGTACCGAGCGACTTCGTCAAAATGTCGTGCACGCCGGCGAGTTCCAAAACGGCGCGCATGGAGCCGCCCGCGATAACGCCCGTTCCGGGCGCGGCCGGCTTAAGAAGAACGCTTGCCGCGCCGACGATCAGCCGGACCTCGTGCGGAATCGTTTTTTCAACCATAGGAACCGTTACGAGACTCTTCTTCGCTTGCTCGACGGCTTTGCGGATCGCTTCGGGGACTTCGCCCGCTTTGCCGATGGCGAAGCCGACCTTGCCTTTGCGATCGCCTACGACGACGAGCGCGCTAAAACTGAAGCGCTTGCCGCCTTTGACGACTTTCGCCACCCGATTGACGCGCACGACGGTCTCTTCAAATCCACTGTTGTCGCGATCGCGACCACCACGGTAATTCATTAGAAGTTCAACCCTGCTTCCCGAGCCGCATCGGCCAACGCTTGCACGCGACCATGATATTTGTAACCGCCCCGATCGAAGACGACGTCCGTAATGCCCGCCGCGTTGGCCTTTGCCGCGACCGCAGACCCCACGGCCTTCGCCGCTTCGATGTTCGTGGTCGATCCGAGCGCATCGGCAAGCGATTTCTCGCGCGTCGAGACGGTAACGAGCGTGTGCCCTTTCGCATCATCGATCAGCGTCGCATAGATGTGATGCAGCGTTCGGCGCACCATCAAGCGCGGCGCCGAAGCCGTGCCGGAGAGCTTGCGGCGCAGGCGGACGTGACGCGAGCGCCGGGATTCTGCCTTGGATGCGCGCGCCATTACTTCTTGCCTGCCTTTCCGGCTTTGCCGAGTTTCTTGCGGATCACTTCGCCTTCATAGCGAATCCCTTTGCCTTTATACGGCTCCGGGGGACGCAGACCCCGAATCTTCGCTGCGATTTGTCCGACTTGTTGTTTATCGATCCCATCGACGTGAATTTTGTTCGTGCCTTCGACGGAAAGAACGATCCCTGCCGGCGCTTCAAAGACCACCGGATGCGAATAGCCGAGCGTCAGATTCAGTCGTTCGCCGGCCTTCGCGGCGCGATAACCGACGCCTTGAATCTCGAGACTCTTGCGGAATCCTTTGCTGACGCCTTCGACCATGTTCGAGATGAGCGTGCGCGTTAAACCGTGAGCGGATCGCTCGGGTTTTGCATCGCTCTTGCGTTCCACCAGCACCCGGCCGTCTTCGAGCCTAACGTCGACGGACTGCGTGAGAATATGCTGCGTCAGTTCGCCCTTCGGACCTTTGACCGCCACTGCGCCGTCGGCTACCGTGACGTTGACGCCGCTTGGAACGTTGACCGGCAACTTGCCTATACGAGACATCGAATTATCCCTACCATACGTATGCCAGGACTTCACCGCCGACACCGAGCTTCTTCGCCCGCTTGCCCGACATGATGCCCTGCGACGTTGAAATGATGACGAGGCCTAAACCGCCGAGCACGCGCGGAATTTCAGTCTTTCCCGTATAGACGCGCAATCCGGGACGCGAAATCCGCCGCAGGCCGGTGATAATTTTTTCTTTCTCGGGACCGTACTTGAGTTTGATGCGAAGCGTCCCTTGCGGGCCTTCGTTCAAGCGGTCCACTTCGTCGATGAAGCCTTCGTCTTTAAGTATCTGCGAGATCGCGTGCTTCACGCGCGACGCGGGTACGTCAACCGTTTTATGGTTGGCGGTGTTCGCATTGCGGATGCGCGTGAGCAGATCGGCGACGGGGTCGGTTGTTGCTGCCATTATTCCTTACCTCCCTTTACCACGACGCCTTGGTTACACCGGGCACGACGCCTTTGTGCGCGTTTTCCCGGAAGCAGATGCGGCACAT